>JALZIY010000261.1 GCA_030860085.1 Bacteroidota bacterium
AAGCAGTTGACAGTTATCAGTTAACGGTCGCCTGATTCTTCAACGCCAAATTTTATTTCCCGGACAGGTTTTTTACGGTTGAAAATACCAGTTCCACTAAAGGTCATTGATGTTTTTTATTATTTAATTTATACAACAATACTACTTCACCATTTAAAATAATATGCAGCCACCCTAACTTTTCGGATTGAACCGGATAGACATGGCTAATCTTATTTCCCACAATTTTATTTAAAGGCTTTTGAACCGCTGTTAATGCAGTATCAATTAAATACCCGAATGAATCCAAACTCAATGCTGAAGAAACGACCAGGTTTTTATCAACATTAGGTGTTTCTATTTCAATTAATATACTATCGCCAGGTAATACATTTATAATCCCTTTAGCAGGTTTGTAAGAAAGGATTTTAGATTTGATGAAGGCCTGTGCTTTAAATGGAGATCGCTCAAATTCTTTAAGTGTCGGTGGATCAGTTAACAAGGTCCATTTAATATCTTCGGGAAAATGATCTTTAATAAAATCTTCTGGTGGCGTCAAAAAATAATAATTATTGTAATGCTTTATAAATTCATCTGAGTTATAAGTAAAATAACCACTCGCCCATGTTGCGTCAATCAAATGCCAATTGCTGTCAATACTAACTGCATTCCAGGTATGATTTGATTTAAACCTGTCGCCCACATTGCCAAAACCTGTACGGGCATAACCAGTAATAATCTCCGATCTTATGCCGGCGTAATCGCATAAAGTTTTAAAAAGCCTTGCATAGCCATCGCAAACAGCTACTCTTTCTCTCAGTACATTTTCCGCTACACGTTCACTTAACGGTTTCAAAGGCGCATTGTCTTCTATTTCATCTACCGCATATTGTTTAAGTTTAGCATTACGTGCACCATTGCGAATCTTAGGCCGGTATGAAATATTTTCCGTGATCCATCTAAATATGGCCGTTGTTTTTTCCAATTCAGTAGCGTAAGAACCAGTAAGCTTTTTTGCTAATTCTTCAGGTGTTACCGGCGGAATAGATTGCACCGACCAGTTAACCGCAAAAAAATTATCATTACGCACCTGTGAAACAGAGGTGCTTGTAAAGAATAAAACCAATAGGCCTGCCAGCAGCTTCATTATTTTTGTGTGATATGATTACATCAACTAATGTCCGACTTATTAAGCTAATTTTTTATACTTTAACAAAAAAAATCAAAATTATTGACACATAAATAATTGGTGTAAAAGCAATTAGCCTTTTGGATAAATACAGTGGCGCAATTGTTGAATAGAAAAATAAATAACGAAGAACACTTTCTTTTAAGGAACTTTATCTTTAAATCAACAAAAAAAGAAACATGAAAAATTTAGCTAAGATCGCCTGGTACAAAACTTTGGTAATGATGGCCATCTTCAGTTTTGTACAAACACTAAGCTGGGCGCAGGATAGTTCTAGCTCCAGTTCCAGGTCAACCACTACTACCACAACAGAAAATGTTGACAACTGGTATGCTTCTCCATGGGTTTGGGTTGTGGGTGCTGCTTTATTTATTTTATTACTGATTGCTCTTTTAAGGGGTAACAGCAGCAAAACTACAACTACTGACACTGGTCGTAGTGATAAAGTAACCGTTACGAAATCTGTACGCACGGATACAGATGTGGATAGGGACACTGTATAATTTTATTTTTCTTTTATAATAAAATAGCTGTAGATATCTGCAGCTATTTTTTATGCCCCAATAAAAAAGCCACTACATAATTCTTAGTGGCCCTTGACGCTTCTCACGTCATCAGATATTTTGATGGAGCAACCCGGTTAGGCGATACTAACCGTAGGTTTCCATGAATGATCTGTAGATTGCATGAATACCTCCTTTTTTTTAGTGAAGAATAAAAATACTATTAAAATGAGTATAAACTAATTGCCGGTTGAAAAATTCTCACATCGTCCTTTTTATCAATTTATTAGCAAATTGTAAAATAGAAAATCAGAAAGTTATTCATGCTGAAAAAAATTCAAGTGAGTATCTCTACAAAAATGGGAATAAATATTGTAATATTTACTCCCATTACAGTAGATAATGGTAATACCCGTCCATGACTGAACAAGCTTTTTATCAGGCCGTTAATGACAGAGCAAATGAAGCATGCATAAATCCTTTACTATTAATTTCAGGCATTGAAGGCTTATATACTTTTCGTGAAGTTGAGTTAAGCAATATCAATTACATATTTTTAGATAGCTTGATACTAACAATTTTTGCGTTACGGGTTGGGGAACAATTTCATGTACTTGCCGAAGAAAAATTATCCAGTACAAATGATAAGATCATGCAAGCAGCAGCTATGGAGCTGAGCCCCCTGAGTAAGGAAGAAATTGATCAATCATCCAATCGTTACCTACAGTCTTTTGCTCATTTGCTAAAGGGTAATTCTATCATAAGAGGCTATCATATAAAAGCACTTGAAGTGGCAGCTTTGGAAATAAAAAAAGCGCAATTGATTTTTAAAAACAATAGTATCAGCTCCATAGTAATGATTATTTGTAAAAGTGATGTAAATGGCGATTTGGGCTTAGCCTCTCTGTTTAATCAATAAGCCCCACCCCCTTTGGGGAGCATAAGCATGAGTTTGAAAGAGTTAGTTTCGCTTCAAAAGTAGAGACAAGGCAACAATTTGGAAATGCATCCCTGTAAATCCGGCACATCGATTGCAATTAGTATTTACCAGGTATGTTGAAAGAAAATCACAGAATTGCAGGAATTAAAAGAGAACCCGGGATGGACCAACCGGGTAAAGAATCTATATCACCTGATACATTTCTTGATTTGCAGGAAATAGAGATGGCTTTTCTAATGGAGAAAAAGCAAATACAAGATTATAATTTTTATTGCCGCTTATCAATAGCAGGATTTTATTTATCCTTATTACTTTTTGTATGGCATATTATAACTGGCAGTTGACAGGGTAATGATAGATGACCGGTTGAGTCTCTAATATATTTTTTTCTTTAATTTATAATCCGAATTGCATTTCGAATTCCTAATTTATAATTCTTAAACAGCCAGCAAACTGCATCCTCTTATATCAGTGTTATCCATGCGGCCTAATACTTCAAAACTTTCATCTGGATGCAATCGGCCTACATCATCTGTTGCAATAAAACTGCAGGAATAAATATTAGCCAGGTCAATAATATTAATTAAACCTGTTTTTGGAACAGCCGTTTTTATAATTAACTGCTTCGGATCATCTTCTTCACGTAATATTATTTTCAGCCATTGTGGCGTATGAAATTTTCCTTCCTTTATTGCATAAGCTTGGGATAATAATTCCGTCATCCCATATTCTGAATGAATGCTTGCCAGGCTAAATGCTTTTTTTAATCGTTCATGTACTTCATTTCTTACCAGTTCTTCCTTTCTGCCTTTCATACCGCCGGTTTCTATTACTATAGTATGTTGTAATAGCTGTGGGTGTAACGCTGCAAAATCTAACAAAGCATAGGTTACGCCAATTAAAATTATTTTTTGCTTTTGCGCTTCAAGTTTTTGTAATGTATTATATAGAGCTTCGTAATCGTCTAAATAAAATCCATTCATAGGATGAGCACTTTTTTCCATTAATACCTTTGTCATGAACACTAAAGAGGATGACCTTCTCTCCAGGTAGGAAGGCAAAAGTGCAAGAAAACAATATTGATGAGCAGGCCCGTAAAACTGTTCAAAAGCAGTTAAAATGGAAATTTCATAAATAGAAGTATCTTTTAAAAAATGACGACTGGCTATTGAACCTGTTGTGCCGCTGCTTTCGTAAACAAGCATCTCTTCAAAGGCTGTTGTTTTAATTTTATGAGATTTAAAAAAAGAAATGGGTAAAAAAGGAATTTGATCGAGGCGGGTAACCTCTTGTCGGTGCTTCCTTGCCAAGTCAACAAATTTTCTGTAGATATCATTATGTTGATATTGCTGATAGTATATTTTTAAAGCCTGCCCCTCAAATGTCTCTTTAGAAATTTCTGTTATTTTTTCTAAGTGGGATGTTAACATGTCAATTGTGGCAACAAAGTTTTAAATTTGTTTAGTACCTTACCTTAGTATGAAATCTATTATATCAATATCAGCTTTATTTATCCTTATTCTTGCCTGCAACAAAGATAAATTTCAAACGAAACCCCAAATCAAAATCGTTTCTGTTAGCGATAAATTTATCTCTTCCAATGGCAGTATAGATGTTACCCTTGAATTTACAGATAAAGAGGGCGATGTAAATGATTCCCTGTTTGTCATCCGTGAAAGAATAAATCGCAGAGGCCCCCTTGTTCGATCGCCTCTACCTTATAAAATACCTTCTTTCCCTAATACAACTAAAGGAGAATTTTTTGTTAGCCTTGATTATAGGTCATTAACCTTAAACCTATCTCCCATTAGAATTATTGGCAGTGTGCCGGTAAGAAATGAGCCAGACACCCTGAATTTAAAATTTGTAGTTCAGGATAAAGAAGGCAACAAAAGTGATACTGCAACTGTTGATAACGTAATTATTATCAGATAGGGAATTATAAAATTCTCCCAATTTTCTTAAAAAAACATAGCAAACTTCTTACTTTCAGCAGCCACTATATTACATTATGTGCAGGTGTAATGTGCTGGCAAACATTTTTTTTATTTCATCTTATAAATATTCCTGTTCTTTTTTTCTTTAACGCGTTATGAAGCTAAAACTTTCATTGGCTCCTCACTCCTGCGTCCTTCGGCGGTTTAGAAAGAACCGATTGTTATACAGCAACAGAAATCTTCATTTTATTTTTTTTATTATAGGCCTCGCAGATGCTACTTATTTCGGCTATCGACTATTGGCACACAGGCTATGGCTGGAATTACAGCGTTCATTGCATTTTTATATTCCGCCCTAAGTTCCCTCTGCAATATTTGTAGGGCTGAAGAAAATTGCAATTGACAAAACTATTTTCTTGCATTTGCCTGAACACATATTCCTTTTATCCTTTCTACCAGTTTTAGCTAAGTTTGCAGGCTAAATTATATTAATGGCAAAAGCTATAAAAAAAAAGGCGGCTTCAACTAAATCTATTCTTACTTCTAATTCATTACAGTTTCTTAGTGATTATATAAACAATCCCTCACCAGTGGGTTTTGAATCTGCAGGGCAGGTTTTATGGCTTGATTATATTAAATCGTATGTAGATGAAACCTTCACGGATCCTTACGGTACAGCCGTTGGTGTTATCAATCCCGGTCAAAAATTTAGAGTGGTATTAGAAGCACATGCTGATGAAATCAGTTGGTTTGTTAATTATATAAACAATGAAGGCTTGATGTACCTGAAAAGAAATGGAGGTGTGGACCACCAGATTGCACCGGGACAAAGAGTTTTTATTCATGGAAAAAAAGGCACTGTTAAAGCGGTGTTTGGCTGGCCGGCCATTCACACACGCATCAATACTGCAGATAAAGAAACTGTTGCAAAAGTGGAGAATCTTTTTTTAGATTGTGGTGCCCGAAGCAAAAAAGAAATTGAAGACCTGGGAATACATGTAGGCTGTGTAGTTACCTATACAGATGGTTTTGAAGAGCTGGCATACGACTATTTTATTGGACGTGCTATGGATAACCGCATTGGGGGCTTTATGATTGCAGAAGTTGCCCGTTTACTAAAAGAAAATAAAAAGAGTTTGCCATATAGTTTGTATGTTGTTAATGCAGTGCAAGAAGAAATTGGATTACGGGGGGCAGAAATGATTGCACGGCGAATTAAGCCTGATGCAGCTATCATTACAGATGTTACACATGATACATCTACACCCATGATCAATAAGTTTGTAGAAGGCGAAACAAGTTGCGGGAAAGGCCCATCATTATCATACGGCCCAGCTGTGCATAATAAGTTACTGGAAATGGTGGAAGAAGTGGCGATAAAAAATAAAATTCCGGTGCAGTTAAGGGCCGTGTCCCGCAGCACAGGTACGGATACAGATTCGTTTGCATATGCAAATGATGGCTGCCCCTCCATTTTAATATCTATTCCTTTGCGTTACATGCATACTACTGTAGAAATGTTACACAAAAGTGATATTGAACAAACAATCAGGTTGATGTATCAAACGGTACTAACTTTAACGCCTCAAACCAATTTAAGCTACTTTTAGTGCAGAGCTTATTAATTTATATTGATCCCGGAAGTGGAAGTTTTTTAGTACAGGCTGTTATTGCAGCGGCGCTGGGAATCGCTTTTTTCTTCAAAAATATTGTCGCTTACATTCGACATTTTTTTTCTGTGTTTTTTCATAAAAAAGATGAAAAGCCTTGATGCCAGTTCAAAGTCAGCGCCACCCTGCTTCATACAGAGATCCATCAGGGTTTATTTTTAATCATGAGGAAATAGTTTACCGGCAAGTCAACCAGGTTTTTAAACAAGATTTTGATTACTTTATTTCCAGTGGATTATATGATTCATTAGTAAAGAACCAATTGCTTATTTCGCATCATGTTGTAGATAAAAATTTAACAGGAGACAAAAACTATTACACAACTTTACAACCTCAGTTTGTAAGATTCATTTCTTATCCTTATGAATGGTGTTTTGACATGCTTAAAGATGCTGCGTTGCTTACTTTACGCATCATAAAAACGGCCATGCAATACGGGATGGTATTAAAAGATGCTTCGCCATATAATATACAATGGTACAGCGGAAAATTGATCTTTATTGACACCCTCTCATTTGAAAAATATGACGAAACAAAACCATGGATTGCTTACAGACAATTTTGCGAAAATTTTGTGGGTCCCCTGGCATTAATGAATTATTTACAACTTCCTTTACAGTCCTTGTTACTCAGCTATCCTGAAGGGTTACCTTTAACGATTGCAAAAAAAATGTTACCCTGGAAAAGTAGGTTTAACATGCACCTTTATTTGCACTTGCATTTGCACGCCGGCTATTTAAAAAAAAAATCCACTCTTAAATCAACCACCGCATTTTCAAAGCAGAAACTAACTAACATTTTGAAAAGCTTAGAAGAGTTAATCAATCCATTTCAATTAAACTACAAAGGCGTTTGGGCTAATTATTATGATGAAGCCGAACAAAGAACAGAATATATAGCTAGTAAGAAAAAAATTATTGAAAACTGGATTAATAATCTGGATAAGATCAACACGGCAATTGATGTTGGCGCAAATGATGGAACATTTTCAGCCCTGTTACAAGAAAAAGGCATCTTTACAGTAAGTGCAGATTTCGATCATTTTGCTATCAATCATCTATACAAAAAAGCAAAAATTAATTTAAATAAACTTGCAAATCCAATAATAATTGATTTTGCAAATCCCTCTCCGGCGACAGGTTTAAATAATAATGAAAGAATCAGTTTTATCGAGCGTACCCACACTGACCTGGTTTTAGTATTGGCTTTCATCCACCACCTGGCCATAGGAAAAAATATTCCATTTGAGGATATTGCTCAATTATTTTTAAATCTTGGTAAAACGCTGATTGTGGAATTTGTTGATAAACAAGATGAAAAAATACAATTCATGATTCAACAGAAAAAAGATATTTATAGTTGGTACAGCGAAGAGAACTTTAAAAATTTCTTTGAAAAATATTATAAGATCATTTCAGTTGAAACCATATCATCTCATAGGAGGCTATACCTAATGATGCCGCATGAAAGTTAGAATTCATATGCTCCGGCCTGGTAAAGAATATTTCATTTTCTTATTACCCGTTTTTTTTATTGTTCATGCTTGTGTTGCCAACTTTCCATTAATATCATTGAAAGATGTTATTAACGTCCTGGGCTGGAATTTGTTGGCAGCTTTACTAATAAACCTGCTTTTTTCCTTCATTTTCAAAGATTGGCGCAAAGCAGCTATTTATGCCTTTAGCTTATTATGTTTTCAGTTTTGCTTTGGAATTGTACATGATACTTTGAAAAAAATGGCAAGTGATTTCTTTATTGTTAAGTATTCATTTATTATTCCCTTTTCAATTATTGTTTTTATTTCTTTATTTTATTTCCTTCAAAAATCTAACCGTTCCTTCAATAGATTAAACCGGTATTTAAATACCCTTTTTTTAATTTTGCTTGCTATTGAAGCTTTTACATTTTTAGTTAAGGCAAATAAGAATACGGGCATTTCGCACCAGGAAAAAAGGATCTCAAATAAATGCGACACCTGCTCAACACCGGATATTTACCTGATCATTGCCGATGAATATGCAGGTAACCGGGAACTAAAAGAGATATTTAGTTTTGACAATACAGATTTTGAAAAAGCTTTGGAACAAAGGGGATTTTATGTAGCCAAAAACTCAAGAAGCAATTATAATTATACACCCTATTCTGTTGCTTCCATTGTAGGCATGAAGTATTTAGAAAATATATCTTCCAGAAGCAATGATAGTAAAAACAGGAATATCAGTTATCTACAAATAAATGATAATGAAATGATCCGGATTTTAAAGCAATATAATTATCAGTTCGTAAACTTATCTCTTTTTGATTTTGCAGATCAGCCTACCACTATTGATAATATGTTTTTTCTAACGCGAAAAAAAATGCTGACGGCACAAACTTTTACTTCGAGATTTAAAAAAGATCTTGGTTTCAATTTTATAACACGTTTTAAGGTGAAATCTGAAATAAAACGCTTTACGAATTCAACTTTAAAAAATAATAAAAAAATTCTTAGCAACACCTATTCTATTGTTAACACAAATAGCATTTCTCCACGTTTTATTTATACTCATTTAATGATGCCGCATTATCCTTATTATTTTGATGCTAGTGGCCATCCAAACCCAACTGAATCATTAATGGAAGAGCAACAACATCTTCAAAAAAATTATCTTGGATATTTACAATATTGCAACAAAATATTCTTACAACTGATTGATACGATTTTGCAAAAAAGCAATGAGCCACCGATTATTATTTTCATGAGTGACCATGGGTTTAGGCATTTTATACCTCCCCTTCATCAACAATACCATTTCATGAACTTTAATTCAATTTATTTACCAGGCAAAAATTACACAGGATTTTACGATAGCATCAGCGGGGTTAATCAATTTAGAATTATATTAAATAAGCAATTCAAACTGAATCTCCCGTTATTGAAAGATTCATCAAGCTTTATGATAGAATATTAATCAAGTGCAGGCATTATCTTAGAATTATGAACGAAACGGTTTTTATACTGGCGCCACATACAGATGATGGCGAATTAGGATGTGGGGCAACCATGGCAAAATTAGTAGCGGAAGGAAAAAATGTATTCTACATTGCTTTCTCCACCTGTTCTGCATCACTGCCTAAGCACCTGGCTGCCGATGCTTTGAAAAAAGAATGTGTAGCTGCGGTACAAACATTGGATATTCCAGGCAATAACCTGATTTTTTTTGATTTTGAAGTACGTCGTTTGCTATCTCATCGACAGGAGATATTAGAAGAGTTGATAAAACTGAATAAACAATATAAACCGGCAACCGTTTTATTACCGGCAAAGAATGATATTCACCAGGATCACCAGGCTATACATGCCGAAGGTATGCGTGCTTTCAGAAATGCTAACTTATTAGGATATGAGCTTCCCTGGAACAATAACCGTTTTCAACCAAATTATTTTGAAAAAATTTCTGAAGATAATTTACAAGCAAAATTAAAAGCACTTGGTCAGTACACATCACAGTCTGATAGAAAATATATGGATAAAAATTTTATCCAATCGCTTGCAACCGTAAGAGGGATACAGGCTAATACACCTTTTGCTGAAGCATTTGAAGCATATCGGTTAACAAACTGATGTCAAAAAGTTAAGGTGAAAGGTATAGAGCGGAAGGTTCGTCTTCTGACTTCTTATCTTTCACGTTTGACATTATCTAAATCATTTACGACTTGCATGAAAAACAATATTACTTGAACCATCTCGCAAAAGCAATTTACTTTTATCAACAGTATAAGCACTTACCCTTTCCTGCAATAATTTTAATAATGCAGATTCCTGTTCCAATTTGTCGCAAGCCATTTTTGTAGCAATAATATTGCTGAACTTTATACTCGTGCCTTTTAAAGTATATTTTCCTGCAATATGGTTACAGCCTGCATTACCATTAAAACTTAAATCAGCATTGAAACTCAAAAAAATACCAGTTAGGGGTTCGGCTTCCATTCCTGATTGGCGGCGCATGGTATCAATGATCCAATTACCAATCAATAATTCTATATAATTTTTTTGTCTGGCTATAAAATCAATTTCATAATATTCTATAGAATCTTTTTGAATAGTAGTGTCGCCTCTTACAAGCTTATATGGCTTGCCTGGCCGTTTTTGTGCTGAGCATGATGTAATTAAAAAGATGCAGAACATTGTCAAAGAAAAAAATATCCGTTTCATGCCCATGATTTACATAAAACATTCAATTTCCGTACCATCCAAAAATTATAAATCGCTAAAGCTAAAAAGCTTATTTAAATGTAGGTTGATACCTAGTTGATTATGTGCAGAAGCTCTCTGAAACCAGGCCCGGGCATATTGAAAATGCAATTTGCCAAGCCGGGCTTTAAAACCGGAAGAAAACCCATTCAAACCATTACCGGCGCTGCCAGTATTTAATTCAAACCGTCGTAGTCGATTATAACCAATATTCATTTCAAAATTTTTGCCTAAGTAAACATGTGTGGCAAAAACAAAATGGTTAAAAAATTTATTAAAAAAGGAAAGATTTGAAGTAAATCCATTTTCATTATTAAAAGTTGTGTCGTTATACAAAACATTAAATTGATGGATTTGCTGAAGGTTTATAGAAAAACCCAACGGTGCTCTGGCTAACCTTTTGGTAATGCCTGCCTGAAGATCAAAAGGCAAATCCTCTCTTACATCATTATAAGAGGACAGCTGCACACCCATACTTTTGGCAACAAGCCCGGCTGAAAAAAAATTTGCGGTATCATTAAAAAAAATACCTGCATCAAATGCCAGACCTGTTGAACGGTATTGACCGTAATTGGAATTAATATACTTAAGGCTTAATCCATATTGCCATTTTTCAAAATATTTTTTTGAAACAGAAACTTGAATCGCAAAATCCGTTGGATGAAATGTTCCTTCCATATTACCAGCCGGATCGGTCTGAGGTATGTTACCATAATTAACAAAGAAAACACTTCCGCCAAATGTTGTATTAATCTTATGGGAATGATAAGCCCCTGCTAAATGATAAGCTTTTGTAAACGCAAAAAAACTATTGAAAGATAATGCCAGCTGGCTATGCAGGCTTTCGGTTAAAATACCGGGATTGTTAACAGCTAAGCCAACATCATCATTTGAATAAGAAACATTAATGCCACCTAAAGAAGAAAGTTGGGGGGAGGCGGGCAATTTTAAAAAATTATATACGGCTTCCCCGCCAATAGTTTGTCCTTTTGCAAAAAGATAAACAACAGTAAAAAAGATGGTAAATACCGATCGCAACAAAATAGCCTGAATTAAAATTTAAAATACAATTTAATCCAATAGCGCCAATTCAAGTACCTGGCTCATTGTTTTTACGTAATGAAATTTAACGCCTTTTATATATGCAGGATTAATTTCTTCAACATCCTTTTCATTTTGCCAACACATAATAATTTCTTTTAAGCC
>JALZIY010000278.1 GCA_030860085.1 Bacteroidota bacterium
AAAATTACCCCTGGCGCTTTACGCTCCAAGGGCATCTCGTAACGTTCACCTGTTATGGGTCCTTTGCCATCGATTGGCTCACCCAAGGTATTTACTACACGGCCCACCATACCTTCTCCTACATTAATAGAAGCAATTTGCTTTGTGCGACGCACTTGTGCTCCTTCCTGCAAAGTCCCCATATCACCCATTAATACTACACCTACATTATCTTCTTCAAGATTCAGTGCAATTCCCCTAACTCCATTTTCAAATTCCACCAACTCCCCGGCACGCACATTACCTAATCCATATACACGGGCAATTCCATCACCTATCTGCAGCACGGTTCCAACTTCTTCTAAATCTGCGCTTGCATTAAAGTTGCTCAACTGCTGACGCAGAATGGCGCTTATTTCATCTGGCTTTATTTCTATCATACACGTTGTTTGCCCCCATGGGGATTAAAAAATTTTTAGCTAAGAGAAGAAAAAAGAGAAAAGGAGTTAAAAGAGAATATATTTAATCTCTTATTTTTCTTCAGCTTGAAGCTTTTTTTTACACTCTTTTTTTCTTTCAACTTTGTCCTTCTCTTTTTCTCCTTATTTTCTCTTAGCAACTCTCTTAGCTTACCTCACCTTATAAATAAAGTCGTTATTATCGAACTGTGTGGCTATCTCTTTCAAATCGTAGGATATACTTGCATCTATTAGTTTATCACCAGCCTGCAATACAAATCCACCAATGAGCTTTTCACTAACTATTGTTTCCAATTCAATGTTCTGCATATCGCTGGTGGCTCTAACCTGCGATAAAATTTTATTCTTTAATTCTTCACTGGCAGGTATTGCTGTAGTAAGTTTAACTGTATAAATATTTTTCTGTTGCTTGTATTGTGTGATAAAGGCATCAACAATTTCAGCAAGATTGGCTTCCCTTGTCTTTGATATCAATAAACGAATAAACCCTGCAGTTAATTCACTTACTTTATCAGAAGTGATTGCTTCCACAATTTTAAGTTTCTTGTCGGATGTAATAATCGGGCTGCTGATCATTTTTACAAAATCAGGATTGCCTTTGCAAAGCTGTTGCAAGGTCAGCATATCCTGGTAAACTACTTCCAGATCTCCCCTTTCTGTAGCAAGATCTAAAAGCGATTTGGCATACCTGGCAGATAAACGTGGATTACGCATTCGTGTAAAGCTATTAGCTATGAGCTGCGAGCTGCGAGCTGCGAGAACATAATGTCTCGGGGCTCGCAGCTCATAGCTCGCAGCAATTTCTAATTCAATTTTACTTCATTTACTAACCCTGCAATATGGGCTTCCTGCTCTTGCTTATTGCTTAATTCTCTTCGCAGCACTTTTTCACTAATTTCTATAACCAATTTTCCTACTTCATTTTTTACTTCTGTCAGAGCAGCCATTTTTTGCACGGTAATAGCTTGTTGTGCGTCGCTAATAATCTTATTAGCCTCAAGTTTTGCCCGTTCTTTAGCTTCGCCTATAATTTTTTCTTTTGTCTCACGGGCTTCTTTTAACATCAAGCCTCTTTCTTCACGTGCACGGGCTAATAAATCTTCATTTTCACTTTTCAACTGCGCCATTTCACCTCTTACACGCTCTGCTGTTTCTAATGAATCGGCAATCCCTTTTTCGCGTTGATCTAATGAACTTAAAATTGGTTTCCATGCGAATTTTTTTAAAATGAACAATACAATGATTAAGGCCAGTAAGGTCCATATAATCAATCCAAAGGAGGGAGTTAATAAGTCCATATCGTAAAAATTTCAAGATTTCTAATTTCAATATTTCTAAAAAGAACTTTTTTCTATAAATTTCAACCATCAACTGTTTACAGAACTTAAACTGCACCCGCCGCCCTGTGCTTAAGGTGCAGTTGTTTAGTTTTGTAGGGATGTGCCACGGCAAATTATAGCCATGTCAATGACATCGCCCTACACGAACATTGCTAAAATACCAGCGATAACGGCAAATAATGCAACACCTTCAATCAAGGCTGCCGTAAGAATCATGTTAGCACGAATATCGTTAATGGCTTCCGGTTGGCGTGCAATAGATTCTACTGCTCCCCTACCAATCTGGCCAATGCCAATACCCGCACCAATGGCAGCTAAACCTGCACCAATGGCACCACCGGCGTTTGCCCATGCTACATCACTCAACAAAACAAATAATAAATCCATAATTGTTCTTTATAATGATTAAAAAAAGACTATATAATAACAGGTTCCGCTGGCGCCTTGTGGCCATCATTCCCGTTATGATGCGAACCTTCCATAGACTGTCCGATAAAAACCGCCGTAAGGTTAGTAAAAATATAAGCTTGTAAAAACGCCACTAATATTTCAATAAAATAGATGAATACGGTGAATGAAATAGAAATAGGTGAAAATCCCCAACCAACTCCCCTGCTTAGACCTCCAAAAATAAAGATCAGGGAAATCAGACAAATAATAATAATATGCCCTGCCAACATGTTGGCAAACAATCGTATGATAAGCGAAAACGGTTTTGTAAAAATGCTTAGAAACTCTACTAATACCAGAATTGGTTTAACACCCATAGGAACCGGCGGGTTAAAAATATGTCCCCAAAAATGTTTGTTACTGCTTATAAGTATAACAATAAAAGAGATCACGCCTAAAATCATGGTAAAAGCAATATTGCCGGTAACATTTGCTGCTCCCGGAATTAAGCCCAAAATATTATTGATAAGGATAAAGAAAAATACAGTAAGCAGGTAAGGCATATACTTTCTGTATGTCGGCCCAAGATTTGGCCTCGCCACTTCATCCCTCACAAAAGTAATAACAGGCTCAATGGCATTCTGAAAACCACTTGGCGCAGTGGTTACACCTTTACCGGTACGATATTTTTTTGCAATTGAGGACATAATCAATACAAGTAAGGCTAATGCAATAAACATCTGTACAACATTCCGCGTAAGGGACAGATCGTACACCTTTACATTTTTATCAACAGGTACAATATTATTTCCCGATAATTTATAACCATCGTAAGAGGCATGGCCATGTTCAAAACGTGAAGAGCTAAAAACTGATAAACCTTTCTGCGGAGAATACAGGATAACAGGGAGGGGAATAGTTGCATGATGTTCCTTACCATCTTTCCCTTTATAAGAAAAGAAATGAAATTCATGAGCATCCAACACGTGTCCAAAGATTACTTTTTGTGCATCAAATTTATTCTCCCCGGAATTTTTAATTCCTTCTGCATGTACCTCTTCTACATGATCGGTTTCAACCTTATGTTGTTGAGCATAAGTATTTGCAGAAAAAGAAAGAAAAAACACACTAAAAACCAGTACCAATAAGCATTTGACACGTTCTACAATCATTACTTATCTGAAATTTGCCGCAAAGATAAGACAGCAAAACCAAATAGAATAGTAATTGAGAAAGAACATTTGACCAAAAAATAAAACTGCTTTTTCTGAAAGCGGTTTACACAATATTCTGTCAATTTTAAAACACTTGCCAATTTCTTATTGGGATAATATAGTCACCAAAACCCGGGACACTTCCCTTTAAATAAATAAGCCCAATACCTTTTGCATAATAAACCGTCCATTCCACGGCTTCGTTTGTAAAAGCTCCTCCCGACGTGCTTACCTGCGGCTTAAAAGTAATTTTATAAACATTGGTAAATGATTTACCACCTACTGTGAATGATGCGGCAGCATCTGTACAGGTAAATCCATAACGCAATTTTTTAGCAACTCCATTCTCAGTGCCAGACCATTCAGCAGAGGTCCAGGTATCACCTGTTGTAAGGTTTTCCTTTAAAAAAAGAATGTCGCCTTCTATTGGTGTGGCAAACGTAACAATGCTATACGCATCAACAAACGTATATTCAAAATAATCGTTGCCAGCTTTTCGATAATGATAACTTTCTGAATCGCCTGCTTCATCTGTTTCCACAAACTCCTGGTAAATATTGCCGTTTAATGTTCCTGGACCTTTATTTAATCGTTTAACTGTATCCCCTATTGTGTTAGGATCATCATAACTCCACCAGCTATTTACAGTAAGCGGAAAATGATCGTTTGAAGAAACCGGGGGAGGTGTACCGGTAGCAGTTACATTTGCACTGAAAGTACAGGTATTAGCTCCTGCCGTAACGGTAAATCTGGTTGGCCCTTCATTAAGAGGTGTGCCATTTGCACGTAAACTAATAGTTTGTAAACCTGTTGCCGCAAAATTTCCTGTTCCGGAAAAAGAGAAGCCATTGACCGTATTAGTTGAAACGGTATAAGAACCAATAGTAGATACATTTACGTGCACATCAACTTTACTTGCTGCTGTAAGTGCCTGGTTTTTTACAAAACCTCCTCCTACAACTGCATTCATACATGCAGCACCCGCGCCTTGTAATGTAAAAGTTGCAGCGCCACCACTTCCATTGGGTAAAACAGTTATTTGAATGGCGCAGACACTTGTATCATATCGTATCAGGAAATCATCTGTTCCAGAAGTTATTGGTTTTCCTATTGCTTTTAACTTAACGCGGTTAGTGCCAATTGAAGAAAATGTGCCACTTGCATTAAAGAAATATCCATTTATAGTATCTGTACTAATGGTGTACGATCCCGGGGACGATATATATAATTCTGCTTCTATGTAATTGCTGTCATTCAATGCTATATTAGATATATAAGTCCCCACTACCGTTTTTGGTAAACAATCACCCATTCCATCAGCTTGTAAAGAGCCCCTGCCCTGCGCAGCAGATTCAAAACTTTTTTCTTTTTGACAGGAAAATAAAAAGAATACGAATAAAACACTTATCAGGCTGGGTAACAGATTCTTCATGATTGCTTGTAAAATTTAAAATAAACTACAGTTATTTAAAAATGTAAGATAATTAATACAAAACCCAGAATACAATACCTTTTAAAGTAGATAACATTATAGCTTACAGCAACTGAAGCTTTAACGTTTTGAAAAGGTTTATATTTTATTGATTTCTATTTCTCAAATTTAATTTAATGCACTTCATTTGATATGCAGTAATCAACTTTCCTCTCTTAATTTTTTTATTTTTTCAAGGTAAAAAACATCAAGCTTGTCTTTGGGTCGAGCTACTGCTTTTTTATTCGCTATAAGATGATTAAGGTGTAGAACCGGCACTCTTACTTCTCCTACCTGACTAAGCTTGGCTGACTTTAAACATTCGTCAAAAGTTAACTCTATCCCTACCATACTTGTCATGATATCTAAACGAACACCATTGTTTAGTGGAAAATCAATCCAGCCTGGAACAAACTGAATCCTTTCAAACCCTTCAAAATCTATTTTACTGTACACCTTGTATGCTTCGCGAATTTTCTTTCTGTTTTCCAGGGTATCCTCAATATATATATCCATATCACCAGTATAGCGCTGATATCCGTGAAGATTGGTCGCAAAGCCACCCACTAAAATATACTTTACCTTATGCTTGTTTAACTGATTCCAAAATTCAACAAAGCTGTCGTCAAACAGATCCATTATTTTTCATCAATAAATTTTGCTTTCTCCATTACCAATTGCATTTTCATAAGGTTTGTGAGAAAGAGAAATTTTTCTTCATCTGTTCTTTTCAAGGCTTCTTTTAAATAAGCAAGCTCCTGCGCTTCGGAAGAGTTATAAAATCGTATTCCTGCTTCTTTCGCTTTTTGAACGTCAATGTTATCCGGATAATCTTTCATCATGCAAGACTGAGCTTTTTTCAAACTGTATTTGATGCAATTTACTATAAAACCCGCCTTTATATAATAACTCCTGGTGGGTGCCTGTTTCTTTTACCTCTCCTTTATCAAGCACAATAATTTTATCGGCACGTTGAATAGTTGACAACCTGTGGGCAATAATAATAGAAGTTCTATCCGCAATTAATTTTTGAATAGCCTCTTCTATCAGCAATTCACTTTCTGTGTCTATGGAGGAAGTAGCTTCGTCTAAAATTAGAACGGATGGATTATACAATAAGGCCCGGATAAACGATAATAACTGCCGCTGTCCCAATGATAAAGTTGCGCCTCTTTCCATTACATTGTAATCATAGCCTCCCGGTAACTGCATAATAAAGTCATGCATCCCAATTAAGTTTGCCGCTTCTACTACTTTTTCTTTGGGTATTTCATCATTATGTAGTGTAATATTGTCATAAACAGATCCGGGGAAAAGAAAAACATCCTGCAATACAACACCTATATTTTTACGCAGGCTATCCAAATTCCATTTTTCAATGGGCACGTCATCAATTTTAATCTTACCATCTTTAAGTTCATACATCCGGTTCAATAAACTGATGATGGTAGTTTTTCCGCTCCCGGTATGGCCTACAATAGCTACCGTTTGCCCTGGTTGAACCAAAAATGAAACATCTTTTAAAATCTGTTGCTCCTGTGTAT
>JALZIY010000286.1 GCA_030860085.1 Bacteroidota bacterium
GAAATGGCTAAGCTTTGAGCAATTCTTTTACTATTATTTTGATCAATACAAAGATGCTATAAAAAAAGAGTTTGGTTTTACAGACGATGAGCTTTTTGAAAAAGGCTTGTGGGCCAGGCTTTACAGAACACAATTTGGTTTCTTAACAGAGTATCACGCCTTTCATTTATGCAGCCAATTTTTTGGAAAAGAAAAACTAAAGCGTTCGGTTGAATTAGATAAATCCGGGGTTGATTTTCAGCTATTGCTAAACGATAAAATATTCAATATCCACATTTTTGTAGATACACCTCGTGCCTGGTCATTTCGAGAATTTAAAAGCGCTCATAAGAATGTTAATAGGTTACAAGGTTTACATGTCAACCTGCCTTATTCATTAAAGGAAAATAGTTTCAACTCTTTACGCTATCTAAAAAATAAGTTTGGCGTTTATACCATTTCTTATTTGCAATATTTAAAAGACCAAATAGAAATGGAACGGATTAAAAACAATAATATCACAGGAACAACTCCACAAGGATTTGTTTATACAGATTAACAACAATAAAATTTTACATACCAAACTTACTGTCAGCATGAGTGAATTGGCCGGTGGTAGCATGCCTGCCTTCGCTAATTTCTTCCACCATTTTTTTATTAAAAGCATCAAGATCCTTCGGACTACGACTGGTGACCAGGCCATTATCCACCACCACTTCCTTGTCTTCCCAATGAGCGCCTGCATTAATAAGATCGGTTTTAACAGACGGGTAGGAAGTAAGCTTTCGGGTAGATATCATGCCTGTTTCAATCAATAGTTGGGGAGCATGACAGATAGCTGCTAAGGGTTTGCCTTGCTCTAAAAAATGCTGAGCAAACGCAATGCAATCTTTATTGATACGCATCTTGTCCGGGTTGATTACACCGCCCGGTATCAGCAAGGCATCATAATCTTCAGGATTCGCATCAAACAGGTTTATATCCACAGGCAATTCAATACTCCAATGATCGTGATCCCATGCTTTTACTTTTTCTTTTTGTGGTGAAACTATGTGCACAATAGCTCCTGCTTCTTCCAACACTTTTTTTGGGCTTGTTAATTCTATTTCTTCAAACCCGTTTTCTGTAAGTATAGCTACTTTTTTCCCTTTTATATCTCTTGCCATAAAATTTTTAGAAATTCATTCAAAGACCAAGCCACTTCATTCAAGTTTATATTTGTTAAGCGTCCCAAATGTTTAATACTTTCAAATAAAAAATAGTTGATGAAATATCTTTTACAAGCTCTTTCCATCCTGGTTATACTATTTTGTATCGGGTGTAACCGGGCACCTTATGCATCTGCAAATAAATCTTATAAAAAACAAACGAAGGCATTAGGAAAAGAATTGCGCCGTAATCCTTCTACCCAAACAATGGCCACAGCGGCGGCCTGGGTAGGTACAACCAATTTTAATTTGCGCAAGCCCAATATTGTTGTGATACATCATACCGCACAAAACAGTTGCGACCAAACCCTAAAAACCTTTACTACAGAAAGAACACAAGTGAGTGCCCATTATGTTATTTGTAAAGATGGTATAGTGCATCACATGCTGAATGATTATTTACGTGCATGGCATGGCGGTGTGGGCAAATGGGGAAATATGAACGATATTAATTCATCTTCTATTGGTATTGAATTAGATAATAATGGTTTTGAAACATTTACTGAGCCGCAGATCAACAGCCTTCTAATTTTGTTGGACAGTTTGAAAGGAAAATATTCTATTCCCATTGCCAATTTTATTGGACATGCTGATATGGCACCGGGCCGTAAAGTTGATCCTAATGTAAATTTTCCCTGGAAAAACCTAGCTGATAAAGGTTTTGGCCTTTGGTGGACAGATACTACAGGCATTTCCATTCCCGAAAATTTTAATGAGATGCAAGCCTTTCGCATTATTGGTTATGAAATAAAAGACAGCATTGCGGTTATTCAAACGTTTAAACGTAAATACCTGCAACAGGAAGGAAGCAAAGATTTAACTCCTGAGGATAAGAAAATTTTATTTACATTATATAGGCGCTTTTTGTAAGATTGGTTTTTCATGAGCATTAATTCTTAGGCTTCCTTTATTAATGATCCCATCTAATTGACGTACTTCATAATTTCCGCTCATTAAGAGCTTTTGCCGTTTTTAAATGTTTACATCCATTTAACATGAATCTGTCATGCTTTTGTCATAAGCAATTTATTTTTACTTGCACAAAACGAGCGTTATGAGAAAAATTTTAATTCTATTAGTGGGTATTTGGCTACCTGCAAGCCTTATTGCTCAAAATATAACAGGAGCAATAAAAGATGAAAACAGCAAACCTGTAAACGGTTCAACAGTATCATTACTGCGTTTAAAAGATTCTGTTTCAGTAAAATATACAGCAACTAAAGATGACGGAAAATTCCAGTTAACTAACATTGGCAAGGGTGATTATTTAATTTCAGCAACCCATGTTAGCTATAAACGTGTCTATTCGGGTTCTATATCTGTTGAAAACAGTGATATAATAGTCCCTGATCTTATACTGAATAAAATTACCGGCGATTTAAAGGGTGTTACGGTGACATCAGAAAAACCTATGGTAGAGGTTAGGGCAGATAAAACAATTTTTAATGTAGAGGGAACGATCAATGCAGTAGGCTCAGATGCTTTGGAATTACTAAGAAAATCTCCCGGTGTAACGGTTGATAAAGATGATAATATATCATTAAGCGGAAAAAATGGTGTACAGGTTTTTATAGATGGCCGTCCAACCCCGCTTTCGGGTAAGGATTTGAGTGAATATTTAAAATCATTACAATCAGCACAGATTGAATCTTTTGAAATTATTACTAATCCTTCAGCAAAATATGAAGCGGCAGGAAATGCAGGGATCATTAACGTCAGGCTCAAAAAAAATAAATCATTCGGCACAAATGGGTCTGTAAATGCAGGATGGAAT
>JALZIY010000288.1 GCA_030860085.1 Bacteroidota bacterium
TTAACAATAAACTTGTCTTTAGGAGAACGGCCGGTAAATTCGCCGGTTTTAATGGCAAGGGCTCCGGTATCGGTTAGCACACCTTCGCCTATACGTAAGGTGTCCTGAACCAGTTCGTCGGGTGTAGATTGATAGTGAATGCTTTCTGTATTCTTTAAGCCAATCTTCATGAGGTTCTCGACAGAAAAAGTAATAGTAGGTACTGACATAGCAAGCAATAATTTGTTAGGCGGCAAAGGTAGGGCATTACTAAATTGTTAAGACATCACGTGTTTTGGGTACACGTTTTTAGCGTGTATATTATTATTTGTAATAACTGCTTTACTTCGATTGAGCGACATTGGCAGAGTTTATCCTGAGGTAACGAAGGCCTCCGTTCATCAGTTGAATTTCTATTAAACATCGTTTCCCGTTCCTGGTTTCCCGTTGTTTTGAGTTGTTGGTTGATTACCTGCGAGTGTTTATTTTTATTTCCCTTAAACTAAATTCTATTAAACTTTTGTCACGAAGAGGGATAAGCGGATAGGAGCACGAAGCCTTTGTGTGGCATGGTGTTTTTTGCGCCTTCGTGACTGTTTGCAAATGCTCAATAAAATTACCAGCCGTACAAGAGTGTGACACAAGTAAAGATTATAGTAGTAATGCCGATGACTACCTGGTAAATCATTTTATCCTAAACTAGTGTTATGTTATTAGTAAAGTGGCGGTTTAATTCATTGACAATTCACGTTTAACTTAACACTAGAGAGCTAAAAGAAATATGCTTAATTTGCCCGCTCCAAAAATCAAAAATGAAACATCTGCCCATCAACCCTGAATTATTTGCAAACAACAGGAAACGTTTCGTTGACCGGATGAAACAAAATTCCATTGCCATTTTTGTGAGCAACGACGAAGTGCCCCGGAACGGAGATGCAATTCATAATTTTCAACAAAACAGTGATTTGTATTGGCTCAGTGGTATTATGCAGGAAGATAGCCTGGTGATTTTATTCCCGGATAATCCTGATGCAAAATACAGGGAAGTATTGGTGTTAGTTCGTCCCAATGAATTAAAAGAAAAATGGGATGGGAAACGCTTGCGCAAGGAGGAAGCCACGGCCATCAGCGGCATGCAAACCATTGTATGGGCAGATGCGCTTGATGCTTTGTTACAACCCTGGATACATTTAGCAGATACTATTTATTTAGATACAAATGAAAACGACCGCAAAGCAAGTTTGGTGCGCTCGAGAGATTATCGTTTTGTAGATGAAATGAAAAAGCGTTATCCCTTGCATCAATACCAACGGGCTGCAAAACTTATGAAAGAGTTGCGGGCAATTAAAACTCCCGCAGAAATTGAAGTGGTAAAAAAAGCTATCGAGATCACTGGTAAAACCTTTGATCGGGTAATGAAGTTTGTAAGGCCAGGGGTTATGGAATATGAAATAGAAGCAGAGATCGTGCATTCTTTTCTCAGCCAGCGTGCCAGTGGGGAGGCTTATGGTTGCATTATTGCCAGCGGTGACCGTGCCAGAACCTTGCACTATGTTTCTAATAATGCAGAATGCAAGGACGGTGAATTGTTGCTAATGGATTTTGGCGCTTTGTATGGCGGGTATGCGGCTGACCTTACCAGGACAATACCTGTAAATGGAAAATTTACCCGCCGGCAAAAAACTGTTTACAATGCTTGTTTGCATTTGCACGACTACGCAAAAAGTATATTGAAACCAGGAATATCTATTATTGACTATACTGAAAAAGTAGGAGAGGAAGCTACCCAACAATTTTTGAAGATCGGCCTTTTAAAAAAAGCGGATGTAAAAAATGAAGACCCGGAAAACAGGGCATACAGAAAATATTTGTATCATGGTATATCGCATCATTTAGGTATTGACGTGCATGACCTTGGCACCCGGACAGAACCCATAAAAGCCGGAATGTTATTTACGGTAGAACCCGGAATTTATATTGAAGAAGAGGGTATGGGCATCCGTATTGAAAACAATGTTTGGATTACAAGGAATGGTAATAAAGATTTGTTTGAAGGCATACCTATTACTGTAGACGAAGTTGAGGCGGGCATGAGGAAATAATGTGCTAATGTGCTGATGTGCTAATATGCTAATGTTTGCCCGTCCATAGCTTTAGCGAAGGCGGGTGCTAATGATGACAACTATTTCAATTGATAATTTCCAAGTTTAATGAAACAACTGCCCAATTTTTTTACACTTCTTAATTTAATCTTCGGCTGTATTGCCATTGTATTAATCCTTCAGACCGGCGAAACAATCGTAGTAATGGATGATGGTGGTGGAACGCAGGTAACACTGCCGGAAAAGATATGGTGGGGGGCTCTTTTTATTTTTGCAGCAGCCGCTGTAGATTTTTTTGATGGGTTTCTGGCCCGTTTACTCAAGGCTCATTCAGCCATGGGTGAACAATTAGATTCTTTAAGCGATATGGTGAGTTTTGGCGTAGCCCCTGGTATGATACTTTATCAATTGCTACGAATCAGCTATGCACAGCAGGAAGGCGGGTTAGACGTTTCCATCATTTATCTTTTACCTGCTTTTTTGTTTACGGCTGCAGTGGCGTGGCGATTGGCAAAATTCAATATCGGCAATAATCAAAAATATAATTTCCTAGGTGTGCCTTCCCCTGCCGCGGGGTTGGTCGTTGCTTCTTTACCACTTATTATTTTATACCAGTATTTTAATATTCAAAGCATATTTATAAATAAATGGTTGCTTTATGGATTGATATTATTCTTAAGTTTTTTAATGCTTAGTAATCGCAGTTTTATAGGCCTAAAATTTTCAGATTATTCACTGCAAAACAATTTGCTGAAATATATTTTGATTATCACCTCAATAATCGCAATTGTTGCATTGCAATGGTTGGCAGTTCCTCTCATTTTCATCATCTATATTATTTTGTCTTCCTTTTCTAAACCAACAGAACTAAGGAAACAAGAAGTGAAGGAAACGATGGATATATCAGTTTAATGGTGAGTGGTGAATGATGAATGGTGAGGGATGAATTTTCAATTCTCAATTAATAGAGAGAAATGCAGAATTAATCAAACTGTAAAACTGCGAACTTTAAACTTTTAACTTCTTAGGTTTGCGCATAAATTTTCAATAATGAAATTTTCTGTTCAGGTACATGTAATGCCTTTAAAAGAATTATTAGACCCACAGGGAAAGGCTGTTTTAGGCGGATTAAAAAATCTTGGATTAGCATCTGTCAAAGATGTTCGCGTAGGTAAACATATTTCTCTTCAAATAGAAGCAGCATCTAAAGAAGAAGCTAGAGGTATTGCAGAAGAAGCCAGTAAAAAGTTGTTGGCTAATGCAGTAATGGAGTTTTATGAAATTGAAGTTACAGGTTAAGGTTTTATTTAGATAAATTTGAAGTATGAAAGATGTAATTCAAATTCCGCTAAAAGAATATGAAGCAATGAAGGAAACAATTTTATTGCTTAAGGACACTGAGTTGCTAAAGAAAGTGAATCGCCTGGTAGAATTGATGTACGAAGAAAAGTATGGATTATACCTTGGTAACGATACTTCAGATTTAACAACTGCTTCGATTCAAAAAAATTGGCAACAACCAAACAGTGTATGGGATAATGTATAAACAAAGAGAAATTGTTTTAGTCCCTTTTCCTTATTCCGATCTGTCTTCTTCCAAAAGAAGACCCGTTTTAATAATCTCCAACAATAGCTATAACAACAAATTTCCTGATGTTTTAGTATGTGTGATTACAAGCAATCTTTATAAAGATGAATTTTCTGTTATTTTAAACGATGCAGACCTTGAAGCTGGGATATTGCCAGAAAAATCCGTAATCAAATGTCACAAACTATTTACAATTGAGCAATCTCAAATTCTAAAACGCTACAGTGTAGTACATAGAGAAAAGTTTAAAGAAGTAGGCAAGATATTAGATGAATTAATTAAAGTTTCAGACTGATATGCTTTACCTCGTTGCAACTCCCATTGGTAATCTCAAAGACATTACGCTCCGTGCCTTAGAGGTTTTGCAGAAAGTTGATTTGATTTTGGCAGAGGACACAAGGACATCTTCCAAACTGCTGAAACATTATCAAATTCAAAAACCACTTTCACCATATCACCAGCATAACGAGCATAAAATTGTACAGCATTTGGTTGAGCAATTAGCCGATGGAAAAACCATTGCATTGATAACTGATGCCGGCACACCGGGCATTTCCGACCCGGCTTTTTTATTGGTAAGGGAATGTATAAAAAACAATATCAACGTAGAAACATTACCAGGTGCAACGGCATTTGTTCCCGCATTAGTTAATAGCGGCTTGCCAACTAACCGGTTTGTTTTTGAAGGATTTTTGCCCCTGAAAAAAGGGCGCCATACTTTATTAACGCAATTATCAGAAGAAGAACGAACAATGATCTTTTATGAGTCGCCCATGCGGTTGGTTAAAACCCTTGCTGACCTTATTCAATATTTTGGAAGCGAAAGAAATTGCAGTGTTTCACGTGAGTTGACAAAAATGTTTGAAGAAAATGCACGGGGAACTTTAAGGGAGGTTTATGATCATTTTCAAACTAAAACGGTGAAAGGAGAAATTGTTATTGTTGTCCAGGGCAGATAAATCCTGGTTATTTTTGCATTATAAAAAAAGCTCATTATGAAAGTTAAAACAATATCTTTTTTTCTTGCTTTTATATTACTTGTTATTAATGCATTCGGCCAGGTGCGGGAAATTCCAAAAGAGGTTAAAGAAACATTCAACAGGCAATATTCCGGTGCAGAGAATATTCGGTTCGACGATAACATTGTAAACGTACAGGTGCATTTTACGTTGAATGGGGAGAAAATGGTGGCTTCTTATTACAACCAGGGCAGGTGGACGGGAACAGAAAAAGAGTGGACTTTTGAACAACTTTCACAAGATGTAAAATCTGGATTTGAAAAAAGTAAATATGCTGATTGGAAAATTTTGGAAACAAAGGTTATTTACAGGCCGGGTGATACGGAACGTTATAAAATAAAAGTGGAAAAAAATGATCTGCAGAAAAAGAATTTATTCTTCAATAAAAACGGAAGGCTGGTAGATGATTCCATAACTATTTAATACCAAACCGCAATATCATTTAGGCTTTTTCTTTTTATATCCGGCACCCAGCATTCATTGGCCGGGTAGCCAACTGGTATAAGCAAAAAAGGTTTTTCATTTTCAGGCCGCTGCAAAATTTTACTTAAAAAATTCATGGGCGAAGGAGTATGCGTTAATGCAACAAGGCCGGCATGGTGGATAGCCGTTAATAGAAATCCCACAGCGATACCACAGGATTCTACTGAATAATAGGTATTTCTTTTTTTGCCCTGTTGATCTAATTCATAACTTTTTTTAAAAACAATAATTAAATAAGGAGCCGTTTCTAAAAATTCTTTTTTCCAATCAGTTTGCAAAGGTTTTAGATCCTCGAGCCACTCGGTAGGCAGGCGTCCGTTGTAGCTTTCGTATTCTTCTTTTTCTGCCGCTTCACGTATTTGTTTTTTTAAATGAATATCACTAACAATACAAAATGTCCAGGGTTGCTTATGTGCACCGCTGGGTGCAGTTGAAGCTGTTAATATTATATTTTCAATCACGCTTTTTGAAATAGGTTGATTGGAAAAATCCCTTACTGTTCTGCGGCTGTTCATCCATGCATAAAATTCATGGCTGCGTTTTTGCATCACTTCGTCATCAAAACTTTCTTTAGCATATGTTATAAATGGATAATTGTCAATCAATTTTCTTTTTATCATAACAGCTATTTGGCGAAATTTACAGCTAAAGAGATGAAAGAGCTAAGAGTTGAAAGAGAAAAAGAGAAAAGAGTTTCTTTGCCGCTTCTATTCATCATTTTACAATAAAACAAAAAACAACGAATTGTAT
>JALZIY010000290.1 GCA_030860085.1 Bacteroidota bacterium
GTACAATTAAAAGCGATAAATCTGTAGAGGCTATTATCTCCCCTACTCGATTTCAATTCCTTCATGGTACAATTAAAAGCCGATTTTTTGCGGCTAAATAACCCTGATATCCAAGCACTTAGTTTTCAAAAATAGCTTTTTTTTAGCATCCAAAATTGTCTATAGCTCATTCTATGATTTACAGGCTGCACCGACAACTAACGGAAAGGCATAGCCTTCAAGGCTACAGATAAATTTATCATATTATCACACTCATCTTTTTTGTTTATTATTTCTGACCGACGCTTTAAATAACATTATCCAGTTCATTCTTTTCCTTGCCTATCACCATCTTTTCCAGCCATTTTTCCTGGCGGCTTTTAAAAATAATAATACTGTCCTTTTCTTTATCCATAATCTTGTTTACCTCACTCAAAAGCTCTTTCAATTTCACTTCTGTAAGTTCGCCCTCAAATACGCTGTTCTGAATCCAGTTTACATACCGCCGGCAAAGTTTTAGCATTTTGCCTACCCGCTTTTGCTCTACATCATATACCAAAATAACATACATATCATGCATTTAGCTGCTTAAGAATGTGTAACCTTAGTGGACTTTCCACTCACCACCATGCCTTAAATGGTTTGTAATCCTCCATACCTAATATATGCTTGCTAAGCTTGTAGCACTCAAGTTTTATAAGATGCTTATAACTTACGCTGCGGCCCAGGCGACGGTGTTTTATTGTTTCTCCCAGCTTTTCATCCCAGGCTTTTACCACAGCTTTTCGTCCACTGTCTTTTAGCAGGCAGCTATTAAGCCTAGTATCAAAGTCCGATGGCTGCACTACTTTTTTGTTCAGCAAAGAAAAAATAAGCCGGTCGGCCAACATCGGTTTAAAAATTTCAGCTATATCCAGGGCCAGCGAAAAACGACGTTCACCCGGCTGGTGCAAAAACGAAATGGTAGGGTTAAGCTGTGTGTGATAAATGGCATCAAGGCAAACCGTATAGCACATGCTGTTGACAAACGACACCATTGCATTCACTTCGTTAGATGGTGGCTGTTTGCTGCGGTTGCCCATGTTAAAATCGTTAATAATCACATTAAATGCCTCGTAATAGCTCATACGGATATTGCCTTCCACACCCATGAGTGTTTCTGTATCAGCCGCGAATGGAATATGCAGCATCAGGTTTTCAATGCGTTCAATCTGGTACAGCGTATCCTTTTCCCGGTTATTATAATACCGCAGATTCTTAAGCATATTAAAAGCGGCACCTTCTACCAGCTTTTGTGCTATCAAAATGCGCTTCTTCGGTTTGCTGTACGCCTCTGCCTGCGCTATCAACACCTTACCCGAAAGCAGGTAATCCTTTGGCATAAATGAACCGGTGTAGTGTTCGTAGTAATCAAAAAAGTGTACGGCAATTCCTTCCTTGCCCATAAAATTATACAAGGCGCTGTTGGCATCAAGACTGCCGAAAGTGTAAAGGTTGTCCACTGTTTCTACGGGTATATATTTGGCTGCACCCTCCACTCCCTGCTCATCTACCGGGGTAAACTTTAAGGTATTGTCTTTGCGGCTAAGGCGCCCCGGATTAAAAAGGTAGTAGCTTTTTTTCATGTTCTCCGTGTTATTCTTGTATATAACAGAAATCGTAGTATGAACAGCGCTTACATATTTTGCTATTGATGACCGGCGGGCACTGTTCACTTTCAACAATTGCACTAATCTGTTTTATGATTGTTTGCAAATAAATTCCATCTGTTAGTGTAAGAGTCACTTCTTTTGTTTGCCGCAGCTTTGGATATTCCAGTATGCCTGTTGCCCCCTCAATGCCATTTTGCTTCAGCAGCCAGATGTAATATTTTACCTGCCATTCATGTGCTTCTTCGGCTTTATCACTTTTTTTTATTTCATGAATCACCTTGTTCTTCGCATCGTAGAAATCAATCTTGCTGCCCCCGATTTCTATCTCGGTGTATTTCTCCGGTCGTTGTGGGTAGGTGGTTTCACCAATTAATTTTCCTTCAGCTACGGTGTCGGAAGTGTGCTCCATGTTTATGCCATTACCAAATAGCCATAGCTTGCGGTGGCAGATATGGAAGTAATTGATATGGGTGGCGGTGAGGTGCAGTTGTAGAAATACAGTTGGTTACACTTAGTTTATAAAACCGATTTATCAATGCCTGCCTGCTTAAGAATAGTCAGGAAAGTACCTTTTTTCAGGTCTTTTCCTCCGTGAACAGGCACTATTACTGTTACTTTAGTTACGGGATTATAATATAACTGGTGTGAGCCTTTAGCCCGTTTATAAAAGAAGCCTTGCTGTTCCAGCGTTTTTATAAGGTGCTTTGGTGATAAATTCATGCAGCGGGAAGGTTAAGCGAATACTCGAGTGTGTTGCGGTCATCCGGAATATTTTCTCCCCTTTCCTGCAATTCTTCAATGTAAAGTTCGATAGCTTCTTTTGCCATGGCAATGGCTTCATCTATATCTTCTCCATAAGTAATACAACCTGGAAGCGCCGGCACCGATACGGTAAACTCCCCTTCTGGTTCCCGGAGCAAGCGTATTTTGTAAGTATAGTCCATGATGTAAAGTTACTTGTTTTGATTTTTTTTGTACAGGTGAACATTCTAAAGCAGGCGGGTTTGAAATAACGTGCAGGAATTTTTAACTTTGTATAATGTTGCAAAAGTATTTGGTGGTTATTGAAAAAGCTGAACATAATTATTCTGCATTTTCTCCCGATTTGTTGGGCTGCATTACTGCAGGTAATACTGTAGAAGAAACTACTACTTTAA
>JALZIY010000292.1 GCA_030860085.1 Bacteroidota bacterium
AATCTTTCCAAACGTACTGTAGCGATGGATTTGGAAAGAAAAAGGGTCAAAAAAACGAATGCAGGTCTGTTAGTCATTTGAGCTCTAAATGGTTAATTCTATTGAATAAATTCTTTTTTAGGTTTAACAGAAGAAATTATTTAACCAGCAATATGGCCACAAGCTGATGAATGATTTTATGACAAGTCTGCTTACAGCTAAAAAGCTGATGCCATCTAAAATGGGTTAATCTTATTAAGTAAATTATTTAGTTTCCTATTTTTGGGTCTATAGGTTAAATTTAATTTGTGTTTTGTTTAAGGAATGCGATGAGTTCTTTAGATTTTTTAAGATAGCCGAACTCTTTTAATGCAATTTCCTTACTTTTTTTTGCAACCGCTATGGCTTGCTCATATTCATCAAAAATATAGTGTATTTTTTCGGCTATAGCCTTTGGGTTATTAGGTTCAACAATAAAAAGGCTTTCGTTATCACTAAAATATTTTTCAATATCACTTACCCGGGTTGCAATGATCGGTTTAGCTGTCATACAATACTCCCCGAGTTTCCATGGAAATCCATGGTTTGCAAATGGACTGTTAGACCTGCATACAAGTAAAATATCAGCCATTGTATTATAAGATAAAAGTTCCTCAGAATTTACAAATCCTGCCAATTGAATCTTATCTTCTAAATGATAATGCTTAATATGGTTTCTTAAATTCTTCATTAATATTTCGCTGCTGCTTTTTCCTGTCATAACAAAAACCGTATCAGGATATTTTTTTACTATCTCTGCGAATGCTTCAATCAGATAAAAAAGACCATCTTTTTCACCAAAAGATCCACTATAAACTAATAAGCGTTTATCTTTAAAAGCAGTCCGTAATCCTTCATTTAAAATATCAAGGGTTTGCCTGTTGATATTTTTATAAATTTCTTCAGAAACAAGAATTGGATTGATTAAAATTTTACTTTCAGGTAAATATTTCAGGTAATGTTTCTTTAAATTGGATGAAATAACAATAATTCCTGAAGCAAATTTTGGTAAATATTTTTCTGATAATTTTTGGCTTTTGTAATTAAAATATCCGGCTATCCCACGATAGTCTTCACTTAAAGATCCTTTTTCTACTAGCCAAAAATATATCGGAATTTGAAATAAAGCACATATAAGAATTATTGGGCTATCCCTTAAAATATCAACATCACCGCCTAATATTACTGCATCTACTTTTTTTTTCTTACTGCGCCTATAGATCAACGCGGCAGTATTGAATGCCCCAACAAATTTATCCAGAAAACGAATGAATTTTTTTGCAGGCTTATTTTGCCGAACAAAACAATATGGAATGCCATCAAAATGTCCAAACTTCTTTTTGTTTGAAGACAAAACTTCCCGTTTACGGCCATAAGGAACAATAAGGAAAGCATTTTCATTATTTTCTCTGAGACCTTTTATTAACAGGCTTACATGAACACTATGCGCGCCTCCAAATGGCAGATCAACAGAATCTACCAGCAATAAATTCATTTAACAAGTGTTTTTTTTGAAACTTGTTCTGCAATCCAGGTGTAGGATTTGGTTAATCCATCTTTTAAATGTAATGAAGGCGCCCAATTAAGTTTCTCTTTTATTAATCTGTTATCTGAGTTTCTTCCTCTAACACCTAAAGGGCCATCAATATGTTTCAGCCTTAATTTTTTTCCAGCAATTCCCATAATAATTTCAGCCAGCTGGTTTATAGAAACCATTTCTTCTGAACCAATATTAACAGGGCCATAAAAGGATGTTGAATCCATCAGCCTATGCACACCTTCCAGGCACTCATCAATATATAAAAAAGACCGTGTCTGTTTACCATCACCCCATATTTCAATTTCTCCACCCTCATCTGCACTTGAAACTTTGCGGCATAAAGCAGCAGGTGATTTTTCTTTACCCCCTTCCCATGTACCTTCTGGCCCGAAAATATTGTGAAAGCGAGCAATTCTCACTTCCATATTATAGTTTTTATGGTAGGCCAGAAATAATCGTTCGCTGAATAATTTTTCCCACCCATACTCGCTATCCGGAGCAGCCGGATATGCTGAATCTTCTGAACATTTCGGATTATTAATATCCATTTGATTATATTCCGGATACATGCAGGCAGAAGATGAATAAAAGATTTTTTTTATTTTTGCTTTTTCACCATAGTGCAACATATTCAAATTTATTGTTGCTGAATTATGCATAACATCAGCATCGTGATCTCCTGTAAAAATATACCCTGCACCGCCCATATCTGCTGCCAATTGATAAACTTCATCAAATTGCTGGTCTAAAATGGACTTGCAAAAATCCTGATTTGAAAGATCGCCAATGACAAAATCATCTGCTTCGGTCTTTGAAAACTCAGGATATTTTAAATCAACCCCACGAACCCAAAAACCTTCTCTTTTTAATTTTCTTACCAGATGGTTGCCAATGAAACCACCTGCTCCACATACTAAAGCAATTTTACTTTTCATATTCTAGTTTTTATTTAAAAATATTACCATTTTTATATAAGCCAATAGATGTATAGCATATAAACGAGATAAAGCATAATTTGCCTTTATATTATTTGGGTCAGCCAATTACAACAAATTAATATTAGTGTAGAAGAATTACTTTTAAAATAACTTCTAACCATAATTGAACTATTCTTTGTTTTTTGCAATTCTAATTGCATTTGTCCGCTTATTTTTTATCTTTTTCATTCTGAACTATATTTTTAATAACGCTAGCCTGTGCATCAATACTGATTTTGGTAACAATATTGGTCCAGTCAGTTTTCCTTGCGTATTTTAAAATTGCAATTACTTCCAGAGCGAAATAATAACATGAGTTCCACTGATCAATAGCTAAGTCAATAACTTGACTTCTCATTAATTCATCTCAATCAACTATGCAGAAATCAGGCATGGAAGATTTTAAAATTTATGGAGAAGGCCTGGTAAGGAAAATTATTTTTATTTTAAGTCAATTCTCAATCGTTTTCATATTTCATTAATGATTCTGGGGAGAAAATAATTTAATGCCATTATTGATCAAATGTCAAACAAAATTTTTAGAATAACAACTATATTCAAGCAAATTAAATTCATCCATGCTTCAATGGATAAACCAAAAATTCGTAGGCACAAAACTGTATTTAGGATCTGCTGAAAAAGTCAACATCAAGTTATTTCCCAAATAAATAAAACGGGTGGACAGACTTTTGGTGTTTTGTTCTATAAGTCTGCTTTATCAACAATAAGATTCTATAGGGTTTTGTAGCATTTTTTAACACGACAAAAATGCCCTTTCGGTAAGCATTCCCAGATTCATGATAAATTTGGTGCTCAAGATCCAGCTTTTGGAAGTTGCCTTCATTCTTGCTGTTATTTTCTATAGTCCATAACTATTTCTCCTTGTCCAAACTTCTCTTCAACATTACGACCAGCCTTTTCTTTTTAAAATTTTCGTTTTTCGGTTGCTTATTTTCGGTTGTCTTTCCTAATCACTTTTCTACAAACCGGATTTCTTTTTGTTTCAGATATTTTCGGTTGATCTTATTACCAAAGATTACATCAAAGAATACTTTTTCAGGATAGCCTCCATAAATGTCTTTGTATTTTCTACACACTGTTCCAGGTGCACGAATTCATTAAAGGTATCCCAAATAATTTTTTGTACGTGTTTATAACAGTCTTTCAGCATCACCAATTGCTTGCTGCCAAACTCTGTCTATACACAATCTTTACCTCTAGCATAGGGCGGACATGTGGCTGATAGTTGCTTAAAATACGATGCTCAATGGGGCGCTTATCTTTTGTATGCATTTCCAATTGTTGCCTGTTAAACTTCATTATCATCTGCAACAACTTCCAATCTCTTTCATTCAATGCTGTCTTCAATTTGTATGCTCATGAAGGGGTTTGTTGGGTACTTTAAATCTCGTAATACATACTGGAGCTGACCGCGCAAGCCTTTTCGGACTTCTTTCTTTGTTTTCTTTTTCTTAGCAAGCGTAATGTCTTGCTTACGGGCATTTTTTTTTGCATGCGTGGCTGCGATAAAGCACCCTTTTTACAAACCTGCTCAATTATTGTTTCTAATGCTCACGACTTTCATTGAGCAACTTCAGATCCGTAGGATATTTATGCTGTTCAGCTATTGTTGCATCAAGCAGAGGCGTTCCACTATTACCCGCCAAAGAAACAGGGTCACATTCGTCTCTTCCGGTTGATCATTATGTGATGGTTCGCTTTGGAAGCTTTATGATTCACATCACCTTGAGGTTTTTTGTAATGAAGCATCTGGGTTCTCATTTTCATTAGCGGACGAAAAGATGTCATCTGTTGTTTGTGAAGGCAATGCAATAACACCGGCCTCCTGAAGTTCTAAATGGTTGAATGCTTCGATAACATCTGCTCCTAATCGATAGTGGATGCTACGATGCTACGATCAGGTGATGCATCAAAAGGTACTTCAGTGGTAAAGTTGCTGAAGCCCACTAAATATTGCAGATACATATTTTCCCGTATCTGCGCTATTACTTCACGATCATCGATATTACTTTTTGGCCTTATGCTTGCGGATATCAGCATAATAGTCGATGGAATGTTATCTAAAATTCTAGATAATATCGGCTGTCCAACAAGGGATCTAATTTTATCTAGTAATACTTTTTTGTGTGGAACAGCAACATAATAAAAAAAGAGTGGCTTTTTTAAACTCCCTTTTTAATTATTCTTGTCGGCCAATCGTGTGAATAAAATACTAATTTTTAACAATAAATAGGTTCATTATAAGAACGTCTCTCTGATAAAATTTTCTTATAAGTGTTTAATATAGTCGATACAATAATTTCTGAATCATGTCTCCTATAGGCTGTATCCCTAGCGTTATCGCCCAATTTCTTGAGTTCGGAAAGATTATCTTTTTTTTCTAAAATAATACCTGCTAATTCAAATGGATCATGGGAATTAAATAGAATGCCATTTACATTGTGTTGAATTAACGAAGATACTCCTCCAACGTTACCTGCAATGACCGGCATACCCAAAAGCATTGCCTCACATACACTATTAGGGCTGTTATCTATGTGAGAAGGATGAATGAAGATATCAGCTTTCAGTAACTCATTAATCACATCATTCCCTGATTTAGGTCCTATAAAAGAAACAAAATTTTCTTCGAACTTTTTTTTCTTAATCCTCTCAATCAATTTTACTAATTGACTGTTCTTCTCTATTCCTATAACTACCCACTCGAATTTTAATGTCGTGTACTTCCGTAACAGGAAAGCCGTTTCCAGGATTATTTCAATACCCTTATAGATGTTTGGATTGATTGTAGTAACAAACTTTAGGGTAGAGGCTTGATTCTGATGCCATTGATTTTCAAAAAAGGCCGGACGTAATAACTCATCGCAATGAAAGTATTCACAATCCCGGTTATATATTTGAATAGTTCTCCTATCCCACTCAGTTCTTCCAAAAAAATATTTTCCTTGGCTTATCGTATTTACTTCCCGCTCTGCCATCCTTTTATATGTATAATAGTGTTCTAAAATTCCTTTTTTTATGAGTATATCCAATAATGAGGAGTTTAAGTATAATGTTGTTTGGTTGATTCCTTTAGGAAACCACGCAGATAAATAAGGATTAATTAATCCCTGAATATGTATAATAACCGGTATATCCGTGAGATGGAGAACATTTCCTAATCCTGATTCGGTTCCAAATAATTGAATAACATCCGGCTTAAAGTCTTCTAAAACTTTTTTAATGCCTTCTGTGTTAAAATCCGATAACTTATTAAATACTTTTGAATTGATACGTCTCCTAAATGTTGACACACCATTTTCAATAGGGTAATACGTTACAGAATCGTAACTGAATTTAAATTCAGGATGTTTTTTATAAAAAAAACCAACAGCTAACTCAATTTCGGGTACTTTTTTAACGTATGATTCCAAAGCTGAAATCCAGTTCCCTCCGGGATATTTAAAATCTAAAATACGGGCAGCCCCCGCAGGTGTACTACCAAGCCAAAGAACCTTCATAATTATAATAATTGATCCAAAAAATTAATAAGTATCGGAAGCGAGGAATTAACTACCTGCTTTGAAAAACAAATCACTAATCTCGTGTTGTTATAAGATTTCATTTCTTCACTTAAGCAACATCCTGTACATAACTAAAAAAAGATATGAGCAAAGCAGTATGCTGATATTGCATAAGGTATATACTTATCAGCCCATTCAATTACTATAAACGCCTATACCTTAACGAAGTAGTTATTTGATTCGAACAAACCCCAAAAAAATGGCTCTCAAAGCAATAATCAATATCAACTAAGGTCTACTTTTAGTATATACATTAGATAGCCACATTCTATTTCAGTTCTATTGCCGGGCACCAGATTGAAAACGTTAGCTCCAACATTAAATTCTTCCTCGAGTCAAAGCTATTCAATACAAGGGATAAAAAAAAGTAGGCTGAATAATACTGATTCGCTTCCAGCAGCGCACTTAATTGCCACCATTCCTGTACCGGGTTTTGATGAATATCACTACTCCTGAATAAAAGTTTTATGGCTATACAGGTCAATACTAACGGATTCCGCTCCGGTAAATCTTAAATGTTGTGTCTGTAAGGAATGGCTTCTTGCAGATGTCTATTTGACTTTTTTTAAACTGCAATGTCACTATTGATCTTGCTTTGTATAAGGCTGCAATGGGCTGCAGTCCTTAACTGTTGGATAATGATTTCTGTTTGAACATCTGTTTGGCTGTCATATACTACTATACGGCGTTGAACCTGATCTATTCCTATTTCTATTTTCTTTAGCACATCCTGTAACATCTGTTTGTCCAAGGTGACGTCTGCGACGACCTGCTTTAACCGGGTGTTTTCTTCTAATTGCGTTAAGCGTCGAAGCTCGGTAACGCCTAAGCCGCCAAACTTCTTTTTTCTAGTTGTAAAATGTGGCTTCCGAGATTCCCATCTTGCGGCAGACCTCTTCGACTTTAATTCCTTTCTCGGACTGCTTCAATGCAAAGACGATCTGCTGCTCAGTGAATTTTGTCTTTTTCATCAGCAATTTTTCATGTTTTTAAGTTATGAAGAATTGCATATTTCTCTACTTTAGAAGTGCCCGGTTTGCGGGAGGAGGTCATCAATTATAAAGCTGAAATAAGGGGAAGTTATAATCGTCGTTTTAAACAAATGTTTGCTTTTCTTTTACCGACTTATAAACGTCCAAATAAACTGTGGCTTGTCTATCATAAGAATAATTATGA
>JALZIY010000293.1 GCA_030860085.1 Bacteroidota bacterium
CTTCCATATAATTCATAAAAGCTTTGTTCACTACGCGGGTGCCGCCGGGTGTGGGATAGTTGCCGGTAAAATACCAGTCGCCTAAATTATTCGGACAAGCCTCGTGTAAAGATTCTATGGTTTGATAAATAACATTAACAGGAATGGCTAAGCCGGGCGGTGTAATGAGTTGTGCTATTTTATTGGTGATCTCCTGGTTGGTAAACGTTTTATATACTTGCTTTACTACGTTTATGGTATGCAACTGATTGTTCCGATGTAGTTCTTTACATTGTTCATACCAATCTTTCAAATTTGCTTCCATACCCTTTTCTTTTAATAATGCAATGGCTGCATTAAAGGCTATAAAATCACCCAGCTTGCTCATATCAATACCATAACAATCGGGGTAGCGAATTTGCGGAGATGATGAAACGATAATGATGCGTTTGGGTTGCAACCGGGATAACATCCTGATAATGCTTTCCTTTAGCGTGGTGCCTCTTACTATAGAATCGTCAATTACTATTAAGGTGTCTTCATCTTTTCTAACAGTGCCGTAGGTAATATCATATACATGTTGCACCATTTCGCTGCGGCCTACATCACCGGTGATGAACGTACGCATCTTTACATCTTTAATAGCAATTTTTTCCATCCGTATTTTCCTGTTTACCATCTGCTCCAGTTTTTCGTACTGCACATCTGCACCCCAGGAAAGTATTCGTTCAATTTTAATTTTATTGAGATAATGCTCACAACCTTTTACTAAACCGTAAAAAGCAATTTCCGCCGTATTAGGAATAAAAGAAAAAATGCTGTTTTTTAAATCATAGTCAATGGCATTGAGCACCTGCTGACTTAACTGGTAACCTAAAGCGGTTCGTTCTTTATAAATTTTTTCATCAGAGCCACGTGAAAAATAAATGCGTTCAAAAGAACAGGCTTTTCTTTCTTTTGGTTCAATGATCTGTTCGATAATTATTTCGCCGGCAGGTTTGACGATCAAAGCGTGTCCGGGCATTAGTTCCTGAACCTCATTTTCTCCTGCATTAAACGCCGTACGAATAGCGGCTCTTTCTGATGCAGCCACTACAACATCTTCATTTAAATAATAATAGGATGGACGAATGCCATGTGCATCGCGGAATACAAAACCTGTTCCACTACCCGTCATTCCACCGACATGAAAACCACCATCAAAAAGAGGAAGGGCTTTTTTTAAAACCCTTGCTATATCCAGTTCATCAGGTGAGCTTTCATCGCTTTTTACTAAAAAATGATAGATGACTTCCATCATGGCCGCCAGGTCGCTCTGCTTTTGAAATTCACCGGGATCTATATTCACTAATCCAAAAAGTTCATCTGTATTTACTAAATTAAAATTGCCCGCCAACGCCAGGTTTCGTGCAGGAATGGTGTGACGTTTGATAAAAGGATGACAAAATTCTGCATCGTTTTTTCCCTGCGTGCCATATCTCAAATGACCTAAAAGTAATTCTCCGAGGAAAGAAAGATGGCCTTTCATTAACCCGGCATACTGGCTTATTTCAGCATTAAATTTTTCAAGTTCTGTAAATTCTTCTCCTACCTGTCGAAAAATATCTGCAATAGGTTGATTATTATTACTCCGCATGCGGGAAAGAAAAGGATAACCTGGTTCTACATTTAATTTAACCGTAGCAATGCCTGCGCCATCCTGCCCACGGTTATGTTGCTTTTCCATTAAAAGATAAAGCTTGTTAAGACCCCACATAACAGAGCCATACTTTTGCTGGTAGTGAGAGAAAGGTTTGCGCAGCCTGATAAAAGCTAATCCGCATTCGTGTTTAATGGCATCACTCATTATTGGTAAGGAAGCGGCAAAGTTAGCTGAAAGACGTTTAGCTAAATCACATAAAAGGTCTATTGAATCGATTTAAAATCTGAGTGATTGTTAATTTGTGATTTCGGATTTAAGCGAGTTTTTTAATTCTTTTTCTGTTACATCAACTACAGCTATTTGATAAACCGGTTTTGAATCTATTTTTAAAACAGACGTATATATTTCTACAAAAGCAACATCACCATTCTTTTTTAAATGTTGTCGCTCAACTTTACATACCTGGTCTATTAAAGGGCGTTGAAAGTTTTGGAAAAGCTTTAATTTATCAACCGAACAATCCAAATCTAAAAAGCTTAAAGCTGCAAGCTCAGGTGCCGTGTACCCGTAAAATTTACAACATGTTTTGTTTGCATTTATTATCTGTAGCGAAGCAGCATTGACAATAAAACAAGGAAGGGGATTATTATCAAAAAAAAGGGAAGCCGGGTAAGTAGTGGCAGGGTTTAGGGTCTCGGAAGTATGTGTCACAATCAAAGTTTTACATGTGGCGGATATAAGAGTTTTAAAAATAGTTTAAATACTTACAAAATGAAATAGTTTAAAGCATTTTTTCACCTGCTTTGAAAACTAAAAGGTAAAACAAATACATTTCGATTTTCGCCTGGAGATATAATTGTGGGCAGTGGGGACACTGCCCCCGGCAGTCGCTGCGGTTACCCCGATAGCTTTCAAGACCACCAAATGGCAAAAATTTGAAACGCCTTGTAATAATCAGAGGTATTAAAATGTTTTCTTTATTGGCTGTGTGGTTTCAGCAGTAACCGGCAACCATTTTTGCAACTGCGTGCAACTGGCCGCTGATGGATCTAACATAACATAATAAGAAGAAATTCGATTTTTCATCCATTTATCTAAATTGATAAATTTCTTTTCTTCGAGGGCGCTTTCTGCGATTTTATTGTAATCGTCACGAAGGTTCATACGGTGTGGTTCTGTGCGGGACTTAAGATATAAAATTCGAACCCCTTTATCACCTCTTTCATTAACATACATTGTGGGCTGTGAGAATTCTCCTAAATTTAATTTATCCAGCATAGCCACTACATCTTTATCCAATTCATCAATCGTTAAATAGGAGGCGCCACTTCTACCAGTTAAATAGGGCCCTGAAAATTTAGCCGCTTCATCTTCACTGTATTTACCGGCAGCCGTATTAAAATCAATAGTGCCTGCAATTAATCTGGCACGGACAGAATCCAATTTGGCAATGCCTTGTCCTATTTCCACTTCAGTCACAGGCGCCCTGCGCAGAATATGGCGAACGATGGCAATATCGCCATTTCGCTGTACCATTAGAATAATGTGATAGCCAAATTTTGATTTAATTACAGGAGAAATTTCTCCTTCTTTTAGCCGAAAAGCTGCTGCTAAAAAGGTAGGATCCCAGATTTTTTCAGTGCGGTTTAGCTGCGGCAGTAAACCACCGGATTCTTTTGCTCCCGGCTCTTCAGAAAATTGTTTAGCCAATTGATCAAATGTAGCAATCTTCATTTCTACCTGGCGTCTGTAATTATTCATTTCGTCAATTACATATTTTTCCAGGTCTTTAGATGCTTTTGGAAAAACTACAATTTGACCGATCTCTAATTCCGTTTCAAAAAATGGCAAACTATCTTTTGGGATGCGTTCAAAATATACTTTTACTTCTGTGGGTGTAATGCGTACATTATCTACAATTTTTTTTTGCATGGCCTGTGCCAATTTATTTTCTTTTACCGATTCACGTGCATCATCTTTTATCTGGTAAATGGTTTTTCCTGCAACTGTTTCTAATTGTTCCTGTGTACCATAGGAATTAATAAAATACCGGATTCGCTGATCCAGTTCCGCCTCAATTTCTTCTTCGGTTACTATCAGTGAATCTTTTTCTGCCTGGAGCATTAATAATTTTGAAACCATTGCCTGCTCCATTATAGCACATTCTGCATCTTCGGGAAGTGTGGTTCCCTGGCGTGCCATATCTGCCAACGCATTTTTAATGTCGGATTGCAGAATAATGCGGTCGCCCACAATGCCGACAATTTTATCAGCTACAATTTTTTGTGGTTGTGCTGATGCGAAATAAAAAGTAAAAAGTAAAAAGTAAAAAGTAAAAAAGCGTTTCATAAAAATGATAATGACAAATGTAATGGGTATCAAAAATCTACAACCCACTCAATAGCCCAATTAACAAAAGTTTGTAAGCATAAAAAAAGTCAAAAACATCTGAGATCAATTTTGACTTTTGTCCCGATAAGGCGGGATGAATTTTTGTTTTACAACGTTCGTTTTACTTCTTCTATTTCGTATGCTTCAATTACATCACCCGCTTTCATGTCGTTATAGTTCTTAATGGTCAATCCGCATTCCATACCAGATAATACCTCTTTAACGTCATCTTTAAAACGCTTGAGTGATCCTAATTCTGCACTGGCACCTTCGGCGGTAGGATAAACCACTATACCATCGCGAATTAAACGAATTTTATTATCCCGTTTAATTTTTCCATCTATTACCTGGCAACCTGCTACCGTTGCTTTATCAAATTTGTAAACTTCTTTTATTTCCACATTGGCCACAATTTTCTCCTGTATCTTCGGTTCCATCATACCTTCCATCGCACTTTTTATTTCATCAATGGCCGTATAAATAATAGAATAAGTTTTTATTTCTATCCCGGCTCCTTCTGCTAAACGATTAGCCTGCATAGACGGGCGAACATTAAAACCAATAATGATGGCATCAGATGCTTCTGCCAAAACAATATCACTCTCATTGATCTGACCAACACCTTTATGAATTACACTGACTAAAATTTCGGGAGTAGATAATTTTTGCAATGAATCGCTTAAGGCTTCCACGGAACCATCCACATCTCCTTTAATAATTACTTTCAACTCCTTAAAGTTGCCAAGCGCCAAACGACGACCAATTTCATCTAAGGTTATATGTTTCTTAGCCCGCATTCCCTGCTCACGCAATATCTGCGCACGGCGATTGGCTATTTCTTTTGCCTCTGACTCATCTTCATATACTTTAAAGGTTTCACCTGCTTGCGGTGCACCATTTAAGCCAAGAATTAATACTGGTGTAGATGGGGGCGCTTCAGCTACTTTTTTATTCCGTTCATTCATCATTGCTTTCACACGTCCATAAAACTGTCCACTCACAACAAGGTCTCCTGCTTTTAGAGTTCCCGATTGAACCAGGATAGTGGCTACATAACCGCGACCCTTATCCAATGTGGCTTCTATAATAGTACCACTTGCTTCTTTGGTGGGATTAGCCTTCAGGTCAAGCAATTCAGCTTCTAACAATATTTTTTCCAATAATAAATCAACATTTAGACCTTGTTTGGCAGACAGTTCCTGGCTTTGAAATTTCCCCCCCCAGGATTCTACTAGCAAATTCATACTTGCTAATTGTTCATATATCTTTTGAGGATTAGAACCTTCTTTATCTATTTTATTAACTGCAAAGATCATGGGAACATTTGCTGCTTGCGCATGGCTGATAGCCTCACGTGTTTGCGGCATGATGGCATCGTCCGCTGCTATAACAATAACAGCTATATCTGTTACTTTGGCTCCACGTGCACGCATTGCTGTAAATGCTTCGTGACCAGGTGTATCAAGGAATGTAATTTCTTTTTCATTAGGCAATTCTACCTGGTAGGCGCCAATATGCTGCGTAATTCCACCAGCTTCTCCAGCCACAACAGTTGCGCTACGGATGTAGTCAAGCAAGGAAGTTTTACCATGATCAACATGTCCCATAATCGTAACAATTGGTGAACGGAATGCCATGTCCTCTTCGTTGTCTGCCTCTTCCTCTTCATCCATCTCCATTTGCTTTTCCATGTCGATGAATTCCACTGTATAACCAAACTCAGAAGCTACCAATTCAATAACTTCTGCATCAAGGCGTTGGTTAATAGAAACCATAATACCAAGCCCCATGCATTTTCCAATGACCTCAGCAAAACTTACATCCATCAGGTTAGCTA
>JALZIY010000373.1 GCA_030860085.1 Bacteroidota bacterium
TCAACAAGAGCCACAAATATTGATGTTTCATACTTATAGTTTGTTTCATACTTAGAATGTTATTGATAATCCAAAGGTTACTCCTTTTGATATTGAGTAATTATAACCGTCACCAGCATTACCGCCCGGTGAGAATACCTGGTCAGAGACAACGGTATTTTCAACATCTATATCTCTTGTGCGTTTATATAAGGGAGACCATGTCCAGATATTTTCTGCAGAAATATACACTCTTATATTACTTGCCCTGATTTTAGAAATCACATTACCGGGTAAACTATATCCAAGCTGAATGTTTTTTAGTCGTAAATAGGCTACATTCTGAATGTACCTGGTCTGTGCCTCCCGTAATATGCCCCCAGACCGGTTGGCAAGCCGTGAAACATATCTTGGTAAATAAGCATCCGGGTTTTCAGGAGTCCAATGGTCATCCAGATGCCACCGGGGTAATTTATTATACGGCCTGTTATAATGCCCCCAGAAAATACCGGCTTCTGTACTTGGAAACCAATCTTGTTTGCCTACGCCCTGGAAAAACGTGGAAAAGAAAATGTTGTTCCATTCAGCACCCAGGTTAATTCCATACATATATCTTGGAGCATTATTACCGATGATGGATCTGTCACCCGGATCGTCAAACCGGTTAGTACCGGGGTTTATAATGTTATCTTTATTCAGGTCTTTTAATTTAATATCTCCTGGAAAAGTTTGACCCGATGAAGTAGATAAAAATAATTTCTGATTTGCATGACTGGCAATATCTGCTGCGGATGTAAAAAATCCATCATTTGTATAACCCCATATCTCGCCAATTTTCATTCCTTCGTAATAGTCAGTTAATCTTTTTTCAGGATTATTATACTTAGTTATTTCTGCTGTATTATCGGCAAGGGTTAAACGCACATCATAGTTAAATGACTTTGATCTTACCATAAATTTATCGTTCCATGACAAGGTCATTTCCCAACCCTTTGTTTCAAGGTCGGCGTAGTTTCCTCTTGGAGCAGTTGCACCAAAAACAGCCGGGGGCGTGACGGCTAAGGTGAACATATCCGTAGTTTCACGGATGTATGCATCTCCCACAAATCTTAACCGGTTAGAAAGCATGGCAAAATCCAACCCGATATTTTTGGTTGTAGATGTTTCCCATGTAAGGCCTGAAGGTAAAACTGATGGGCGGCTGGTTTGGGATGGCCTGATACCATTTAATATACGCCCTAATTGAGAGATATTGAATTGTTCCTGGTAAACATATGAGCCAATGTTTCCATTACCCAATGACCCATAAGAAGCCCGGATCTTTAGATCAGAAAGTATTTTTTTTGATACCTTCCAAAACGGTTCGTTTGAAATGCGCCATCCTACTGATACAGACGGGAAAAAACCATAACGCTGGTCTTCCGGAAATTTTGAAGATCCGTCATATCGGCCATTTACTTCAATTAAATACCTGTCATCAAAAGAATAATTCAATCTTCCAAAGCCACCAAGAATAGCCCACTCTTCCCATCCACCCGAAGCTAATATGGACGTGCCTAAAGCAAGGTTGATATCATTTGCATTTTCAAATATTAACCCGTTTCGTTGAGCTGATAAACCTCTGAAGGTGGATTGTTCATAATTATAACCTAGCAAGGCTTTAACATAGTGACGGTTTCTAAAATTGTTCTCATATTCACCATACACGTTTGTAGCAAGGTATTGTGTTCGTTGCCTGATCTCGCGGAGATCATTTGTAGTGGTTCCAAGATAGGCTATCACACCGGGTTTGGAGCTGTAGGGAAGAGGCACTTGTTTACGCTTTTCAGCATTTTCCGTGGTTTGAAAAGTGAAGTCACTTTTAAGTCTCAGTTTATCATTAAAAAATTGTGCTGTTAATCCCACCCTGTTTCTAAATACCGCTCTCTCCATGTCTATTGCATTTTTCCCATACCAGAAATCACCCACAGAATAAGCCGCTGATGCGGTCAGGGTTCCATCGGGATTAAACATGGGAGCTAAAGGATGCCCTTCATCCGCAATATTTCTATATATGCCACCGCCTTCACCAACATTTATTGGCTGATGATACTTCATATTTGAATAATCGGTATTGTTATCAAATCGCAGCCAGGGATATACCTGGATAGATCCCTTAGCACGGAAGTTCAACATCCTGTAATCATCTGAGTTATATCGAAACCGCCCCTCCTGGTCAAAAATTCTTCCCGTTATCATAAAGCTCGTTTTATCCGCGCCGCCGGAAACCGTAAGATTATGTTCCATTGCGCTATGGTTTTTTTTATATACTTCTCTATACCAATCGGTGCTGGCATAGTAAACATATTCACCGGTAACAGGATCAACTTCTACATCAGGCAAACCCTTACCCTGCCTTCTTTCCAATTCAGCAAGGTATGCCTGTGAAAATTTCAATGTTTTATTTACTGCCTGTGGAAATGTATTTTCCCAGGCGACCGTTGATTCTGCAAACAATTTTGCAAAAATGTATGCATCATTTACAAAATCAGGAACTTCCGTAGGTTGTTTTATTGAATAGTTGGCTGAGTAAGTAATGCTTGTTTTACCTTTTGCAGGATTTTTTGTTGTGATCAATACTACGCCAAATGCTCCTCTTGCTCCATAGATGGCGGCTGATGCAGCATCTTTGAGTATAGAAATACTGGCTATATCGTTGGGATTTATTACACCGGGATCTCCTTCCACTCCATCAATCAAAACCAGTGCGTTCCCGCCCTGTCCAATGGAAGTTGTTCCCCTGATATTAAACCTTGGTGACTGGTTTGGCTTTCCATCAAGAAGCCTGATATTAAGATTTGGCAAAACTCCCTGAAGGCCCCTGGGTAAGGTTTGGTATCGAACGGTTTTCAAGCACTTCAGATGTGACCTGGTCAACGGCACCGGTTAAGTTTGCTTTCCGTTGTGTACCATATCCCACCACTACTACTTCTCCGAGTTGCAGGCTTTCTGATGCTAACTGTATATCAATTACTTTGCGCCCATTTATTTTTTCTGTAACGGGCCGCATGTTTACATAGGAGAATATCAATTCACTTGCACTATTGGGTACTCTGATTGAATAAGCGCCCTGCACATCTGTACTAGTTTGAATATTGGTACCGCTAACCTGTACGCTAACACCTTGCAGCGGTATATTATCTGAGCCAATAACTTTACCAGTTACAATGCTTTCTTGTGCAACTAAAGTGGTATTGAATAAAATAAAAAGAAATAGAAATAGCAGGTGATTCTTTTTCATATAGCAACAATTTTGGAGATATTTTGAATTGGGAATTATGTACTAATCCCTTAGCATCATGCCCCAAACTTAGATATTTTGAAAAAGATTTAAAGAAAAATTTAATAATTTAATAATTCAATTTTTTTGCCGGTTACAAAAATTTAATTTATCAGTACATGCTTTCGAGCGACAAAATGATTTCTCATTTCCACCAATTGCGAAGGTTAATTCATATGTAAAACATAAAACAAATGTATTAATGGATTAAAGGTGTAAATAGAGAAGCCCGTAAAAATTTATATTTTACGGGCTTCTATTTCATCTTTTATAGTTATTTCAAAAACTCTTTTATATGCAATATTTAAGATTAAAGCAAAGGTAGGATCACTACGAATTCATAGCATACATAATGATGTTCATTCCAAACTTAGTATTGTCCTCTGCTAAAAATCTTTTATTCCTAAAATCATAATCCCACTCACAACCATAATCTTTGTTACTATATAGTACAGCAATGCGTCCATTGATCGTAATAGCTTTTAAGTAGTCATGCACAAGATCATCGCCCCAACCATTCAATTCAAAAGATGTAGTCGGCGGACCTTTTTCAAAAGTGAAAAATGAGCGATAGAGTTCATGGTTATTTGGAATTTTTTTTAAAGCGCCTGCTCCAAATAATGCGCTCATTTGAACTTCAAAAGATTTAGCAAACAAGCCATCAATATCATGGTTGCAATCATCTACAAAAACAAATCCCCCGTTTTGTACATACTTTTTAAAAAAAGCGGCCTCCTGCGCATCAAATTGAACCAGTTTATGACCACTTAAATAAGTGAAGGGAGATTGATACAAATCATTACTCCCTAAATCAATTATTTTCTCCTGCAGGTTAACGGGAATCGTAGT
>JALZIY010000308.1 GCA_030860085.1 Bacteroidota bacterium
CCATAATACACATCATTATTGAAATGATCTGTCAGAAACCTGATAGCCTGCATATAAATCATGAGTTTGCCGGCATAGAAAAAATTCTTTTTTTCTGTTTCCGTCAACTCATCTTTCATCTCGGTGAAATAACCCTTCACAATCGCCTTATAAAAATCATCTCTCGCTCTTATCTTGCTAAAATCCTTTTCTTCTTCGCTTACTGGTGCCAGATAAGTCCGCATCATATCTCCTACATCACTGATAAAATAACCGGGCATTACTGTATCAAGGTCAATAACACAAAGGCCCTTGCCTGTTGAGTCGAACAATACATTACTGATCTTGGTATCGTGATGCGTAACCCGCAGTTTGAATTCCGGGTTGGCTTTGATGTATTCATACTCCATTACAATATCAGCATGGGCAGAAAGTGTTTTGATCAATGCTTCTGATTCATGGATACGTTGCTTATTGCCTTTCTCCAACGCCAGTAAAAATTGTTGGTAGCGCAGGGTAAGATCATGAAAAAAAGGAATCGTAATTTTTAGCTGACTGATATCAATGCCGCTGAGCAACCGGGTAAACCTTCCGAATTGTGTAGCCGCCTCGCAAGCCTGTTCAGGCGTTTCCACCACATCTTTTGAATGCGAACCCGGTACAAAGGGGAACATCCGGAAATAACCTTCCCCTTTCTGGTAAATCATTTCATCCCCATCGCTGGAAGTAACAGGAGAAACGAATTTATAGCCCGGATGGTTTTTTCTGAGATAAGCGCCGATCAAACTAATATTATTGGCAATATCGGTGGGTTGTTTAAAAACAGTATGATTAACCCGCTGAAGAATATATTCCTTTCCCGGAGTTATCACCTTCCAGGTATTGTTGATCAATCCACTTCCAAAGGATTCCAGTCTGAATGATTCTTCCTTAAACCCATATGCAGGTAACACAGAAGGCGACATAATATTATTTATCTACGAGTTACAAATAATGGTTAGGAAAAAAATTAATACTCATCATTAAAGGCAAAAACCGGCTTACGAGACATCCATTGTCCTGCAGTAAAATCAGGAAACTGAACTGTTTCGTTTCCGAGTTCGATAGATTGCTCACTCAATGGTGTGATGGCACTCCACGATGCTGCATCATACACATCCATTGGCGTAGCCACATTGCGTTTGATGGATTCAATGAAAGAATGGATCACATAAAAATCCATACCCCCATGACCAGAGCCTTGTGCTTCCTTGCTCCACCTTGCCCACAAGGGATGATCATATTTATCTAACCATATTTTTTCATCATCCCATTGATGGGCTTTTGATTTTCCTTCAATATGAATTCCTTTTGCCACATCCATCCACAAACCATCAGTTCCCTGAACCCGGAAACCTAATGAATACGGACGGGGAAGATTGGTGTCATGCTGCAATAAAATAGTTTCTCCATTTGAACAATTGATTGATGTTGTTACTATATCCCCCAACTTGAAATTGGTTTTTGCATTGGGATGACTTGGTCCGCAGCTTTTTATTATGTGATCATGCAATCCTCTTGCTTTGGAAGAGAAGGAACAAAGATTAATAAAACGGTTGCCCCGGTTGATATTTATATAATGAGCAATAGGGCCAATGCCATGTGTGGGATACAGGTCGCCGTTGCGATGAATAGAATGGTGCGTTCTCCAACGTGCCTCTGACCATGCTTTATCTCCAAACTCACATCCATCACCTTTTTTCTCTAAGCCATTATTGAATTTCACGTCTCTTAAATCATGCTGGTAACCTCCCTGGAGATGAACCAACTCTCCAAACAAACCCTGCCTCACCATATTTAATACCGCCATCACATCACGGCGATAGCAAACATTCTCCAGCATCATCACATGAGCTTTGTATTTTTCTGCTGCTTTCACCACATCCCAATGATCTTGCAGAGTAATGCCCAGCATTACTTCAGTACCCACATATTTAATACCTGCATCCAATGAACCAATGATCATTTCCTTATGCCATTCCCATGGAGTGGCAATAATAATAGCGTTCAGTCCTTTTAGTTCCACCATTTTTTTCCACGCATACAGATCACCGGTAAAAATTTGCGGCATTTTTTTTCCGCTTTTGATGATCGCTTCTTTTGACTTAGCCAGCATGCGGTCGTCTATATCGCAGATGGCCACCAGTTCCACATCATCTCTTCGCAGCACAAGATCAAGATGATTTTGCCCCCGCAGACCAACGCCTACCATGGAAATTTTTACTTTTGGGTCTGCAGTGGAAGCAAACAAAGTACCTGTTGGTAATACAGCAAGCGATGCCGCTGCCATGCCAGTATTCTTTATAAAATCTTTTCTGTTCATAGAATTGTTTTAAAAACTGTTATTGTTTCTCTTTTTTTTGCTCAATTAAGCTGATCAAACTTCTTAATATTTTATTGTTTTAAAACTATTGATAAGTTGGTTATATGTTGTCGTCATTTTCGAATCATAACCTGTTTTATCAGTAATGTAAAATCTGTTTACAAGGTTGCCATGCTTTGTATAATCCAATTTCGCCGAATCGTTGATTTGTACTCTTACCTGTTCAAAAGCAAAGGGAAGCATTTTCGATACCTTATTGCTGCTAAAAAAAGGAAACACCGAACAACTCCATAGGTTTCTACGACGTATGCTACTATCTAAAATGTGTTCCTGCATTTTTTTTTGATTAACAGGCTCGTTAAGATAACTGATGTGATTGACCGAATCAGGTTCTTTCAAAATAGCATAAAGAAAAAAATTTGTAATCTGGGGACTCGTATTTTTGAGCAATTCGGCCCGGTGGGCCTGCCAATATGATGCTCTTCCATTGTTTTGCCATAATCCTCCATCGAAACAAGGAACCCAATAGATGTTTGAAGCGTGGTTCATAATCCGGATGAAAGCGTTTTTATCAAGCCTCACATTATATTCGATAAAATCTTTTCTATTAGCTTCCCCTATAAAAAGCACTATTTTTTCCACTTTTTTTTCAAATAAATCAGGCTCCCGATTGTAGGCGGCAGCCAGGTCCTTAAGACTGCCTACACTGATGATGGTAACCTTTTGACTGGACTCTTTCAATATCTTTATTATTTGGTTGCAACCTTCCTGGTGTTCCTTCTGCCATAATGCTTTATCGCCGGGTGTCTTCAATTTTCCCCTGAGCCCCAGATAGACAGGAATTTTTTTACCAGTTATATAATTCATTTGCTCAATGGGTTTGATGCCAGGGGGTTCATAAGGTTCGGCACAATCGATAATAATGCTCTTAATGTCAAATTCTTTTATGGCATACATAGCAACCAAATCAAAATGATCATCAAGGTCATGATGAGGATGGTACAAATCGGTAATATAAATGACCGGTACTCTTTTATCTCTTTTTTGGTTTGAAAAAGCAAATAGAGTTAATAGCAGAAAAAGAAAAAATAAAAGCCTGCTGCCTGAAAAATTCTTCATATTTGAATGCACTATTTTCAATGTTTATTTTGCAATAAGCACATCTACTTCAGCCAGGTGTGTGGTTGCTGTGGTTACAAGCGGTCCTTGAAGAGCAGTGATCCGGATGTACTGATAAGCCGTAACAGAAGAAACAGAAAAAGCTTGTGCTGTTTTATTGGCAGGGACAAATGTTAATTCACCCGTTGTGTTAGTAGGGGTAATGCCAATGTTGACCCAGTTTGTACCATCTACACTTCCTTCTACTTTAAATTTCGTAAACCCATTATTATTGCCCAGCCGTGCAGTCAAATCAACTGTTACGAGTTTATTTGCTTTTTTCATGTCAATAATGAGCCAATGAGGAAACGGAACAGCTCCACCTACATATTTTGAATGCCAGTAAGTAGCGGGATTTCCATCCACAACCACTGCAGCACGGCCATTCACAGCGCCTTCACCTGTTAATTCTTCGCTGGATGCCGTTATTGTCCAGCCTGTCCTATTAGCTTTTACTGCCGTTGCATTATCTACAAAAAGTATAGCATCTGCTTTTTTATTGCAGGCAACGGCTGCTGATAAAGCTAACAGGCAGACATAAAGTTTTATTTTTTTCATTTTTCTTACTATTTATTTTGTTTTAAATAGTTTCTATTACCCCTATACATACGGGGAGTAATAGAAATAAATACAATTACGGGTTCTGCGTAAGGTTTGGGTTTCTAGCTATCTCAGTTTGCGGAATGAAGTGGATTACCCTGTTATCTGTTGCCAACACAGTCTGGTTAATATTATTAGGCGTAACGTTCAATGCATGTGTGCCCGGATAATTTCTTATCATTGAACGGCCATTCCTGAACAGGTCGTAAGCACGGTGCCCTTCAAAAGCCAGTTCTAAAAAACGCTCCTCCAGCACTACATCCAATGCAGTTTTACCACTCACGGCAATGCTTGCCAATGTGTGCAACTTTGCGCCTGATAAACCTGCCCGTTGACGGATCCGGTTTACATCATCCAATGCAAGCTGGCTACTTCCAAGTTTTGCATTCGCTTCGGCCCTGATAAGATACATTTCAGCCAATCGCAAATAAACCGGTGAGCTTAAATTAATCAGGCCTTCCTGTAAATTGTACTTAATATGATAATACATGGGGGCTGGTGTTGTCAGCCTTGTATTGTGTTGCAAAATACCATTTACCCGGTAAGGAGCAATAAAACTAAGGCGGAGGTCATTGGAGGTAGAGTCCAGTGCAAGCCAATACTTTCTTGAAGCATAGAATTCTCCCCAGCCACTAATCGTTTGGCCCGCGGCATTGCCGCTGACATCACCACTGAAATAAAAAGCGCCTATTGATCCAAGGGCCGCGTTCTCAGTTGTGGTATGGCGGATAGCAAAAATGGTTTCATTATTCCCTTCAGGAGCAGTTTTGAAATAGCCGGTATAAGCGCTTCCCTGCAACAAACTATAATCAGCTGAATTAATTACTTTATTGGCAAATTCAATAGCCTTGTTATTGTCTTCCATATAGAGATATACACGGGCAAGCAGTGCATTAGCCACCTGCCTTGATGCAAAGGGGTTTGGTTTTTCCAATTTTTTCTTTGTCATCAAATCAGCAGCTTTCAGCAGATCTGCAATAACAAAAGCATACACTTCACTTACTTTACTTCTGCTGACGGTAAGTTTCTGCTCTTCTGTAAGGTCTTCTTTCAGAATAGGCACTCCCGGATTGTCGCCACTGTTTTGCGGATAAGGTCTTCCAAAAACCCTCACAAGATTGAAATGCATCATGGCACGCAGAAACAGGTTTTCACCTTTTAACTGACGAAGGTCCGCAGAAGCATTATCCGGAATGGCAGCGATAATCTTATTGGCTGCACCCACTACAAAGTATGACTGTACCCAAACGTTCCTTGGATGCAAACCTGTAGTTAAATGCGTATAGCGGTATGCATTTGTGAGGTCATTAGAAGATATCTGGCCCTGTGCTACTTCATCACTGGGAAATTCCGTCAGGAAATGAATGCTTGTTACATAAGTTGAACTTCTTAATAATGCGTATGTACCAATGGTAGCCGTTTCAATGTCAGCAGCGTTGGTTAATGCAGAATTTTCATCAATGGCTGTAGAAGGCTCAAAATTTTTCTTACAGGCGCCCATGCCGAGGGCTAAAACGCCGGTTAACAGTATAGCTTTAAAATTATTCGTTTTCATTGTGTTCATTTTTTAGAATGAAATGTTTATACCAAACAGAATTTTTCTACTGATAGGGTATCTGAAACTTGACGATCCACTGCTTAATACCACTTCAGGATCAGTACCTGTAAAATTTGTTCCCGTCCATAAATTATCGCCACTTATAAATACCCTGGCTGTTGAAAGATTCAATTTGCTTATGACAGATTTTGCAAGGTCATAGCCAAGTGTAACATTTCGTAACCGGATATAGCTACCCTCCTCCAGATACCTGGAAGAAGAGGCGTTGGATGTACCCGAGGCAGCACCGCCAAAAACAGGTTTTGGATGTGTGACTATATCGCCCGGCTTTTCCCACCTTCCCCATCCTTCGGCCAATACCATTGAATTATACGCTTCATATACTCCATCATTATCGAAAAAAAAGCGGGTATTATTATATATATAGTTGCCATACACGAAATTCAAAAATGCTGTCAGCGAAAATCCCTTATAGGCTAATGTGTTTGATATGCCACCTGTGAATTTAGGCGCAGCAGATTTGCCCAGGAATTGCCTTGACGTAGTAGCAACAGCGTTATAGCTATTGCTGTAGGTTACAAACCTATTACCATCAGCATCAGTAATTATTTTTTCCCATAATGGATCACCATTGGCAGGATCAACACCAGCCCAAACCGGCATATACCATTCATCTATATCATGCCCAAGGCCTATTGGTTGCGTTCCAGCCGAATTGCTGAATAATGCCCCCTCGTTCAACGCCAAAACTTTATTCCTGTTGAAGGCCATGTTCAGGTTTGTTTCCCAGGTAAATAATTTGCCGGTGAAGTTTTTGGTGGTAAGGTTAAATTCAATGCCCTTGTTTCTTACAGTTCCAATATTTTCCCATACAGATGTGTATCCTGTAGTAGCCGGTAGCGGTTTCTGAAACAATAGATCATTGGCTGTTTTTTGATATACATCAAAGCTTAAATCTATCTGATTTAATAAAGTAATATCCAATCCAAGGTTTACAGCCTTTTGTTTTTCCCATGTCAGGTCAGGATTAGGCTTTTGCGTAGGTGCGGCTCCGGGTGCGCCTGCGTAGCTGACGGTGGAAGAGATAGAATATAAACCTAATGCAGCATAATCACCAATTTCAGCATTACCTGTGGTACCATAGCTGGCACGAAGCTTCAAAAAGTTGATTGGTCTGATTGAACTCATAAATGCTTCGCTGCTTACAATCCAGGAAGCGCCTAACTGATAAAAGTTTGCAGCGGAATTATTATTCCCGAATCTTGATGACCTGTCCCGAACAAATGAAGCAACAGCAAAATACTTATTGGCAAAATTATAATCTGCCTGGGCCAGGTATTTGTGAAAGCTGTATTCATTTTCTCCGCCCCTTGGGTTCGTAATAACTCCAGTGGCTGTAGTAGCAAACGGCCTGCCGGGGGGAAGTCCCTTTACCGCTGTTGACAGTACATCAAAATGAGACTGCGTAGCTTCACCCACTGCCAGTACAGATATGTTATGTGCGCCAAAACTATTATCATATCTCAACCTGTTTGAGCTTACCAGGACATTAGTATAAGAAGAACTGTTATATAGCTCACCCCCATTAGTGGCGCCTCTCTTTGATCTTCTATCATAAAAAGTCATATCATCATTAATAAAAAACGATACCCTGTTATATGTGGCAAAACTGAAATGTTTGGAGATAACATAATCGAGATTTACATCGCCGCTGAGATTGATGCTTCTTGCATTAGCGATGTTATATTGCAGGTTATGCAAAAAGTTATTGTCATCTCTTCCATACCAGGTAGTATCTATTCTCGGGTCTCTGGGAGTACCATCAGCATTATAAGCTGAATCAAAAGGCATATTTGTGTAGGCCCCGTACAGAGCACCACCCTGGGAACTTGTACCACCTGTGGGATCAAAGTTGTCTTTTGTATAAATACCATTCAGCAGCACACTTAATTTCAATTTATTTGATAATTTATGCGTAAGATTGGTGCGGAAATTATACTCGTTTTTATCATTCGCCACCAGGGTGCCTTCTTCCTTATAATAATTACCGGAAACATAATACTGGGTTTTATCGTTGCCACCGGAGGCAGACATTGTATAGCTTTGTGTCAGGCCAGTTCTGAATGCCAGGTCCCACCAATCCGTGTTGGTCTTTAATAAAGCCGGATTGGGTGTGTAAAATGTTTTATGGTAATCAAACAGTTGCTGGCTGTTCATTAATTTAAAGTTGCCCGTAGTAGCTTCATTAAAACCAACGGTGGACCTAAATTCAATTTTTGCTTTACCTGATCTACCGGTTTTAGTAGTAATAATGATTACACCATTACCCGCCCTTGAGCCATATAGACCGGTGGCCGCAGCATCTTTCAAAATTGTTATTGTTTCCACATCGCTGGCAGTATAGGTACCACCGATGTTACCATCCACCACAATTAATGGCCCTGAACCGGCTGAGATGGTACCGGCGCCACGAATGAGGATATTAGGCTCCCCGGTTGGATCGCCGGATGCGTTAGATACTACCACTCCGGGCGCTTTACCCTGTAGCAGGCTTATGACATTAGGAGAAGTAACATCTCTCAGTTTCTCACCTGACACGGTTGAAACAGAACTTGACAGGTATTTTGCCCTCTTGGATGAATAACCTACCACTACTACACCTTGCAAAGCATCCTCTGTTTGCTTAAGCTGGATTGTAAAATTTGTCTCTGCATTTACTTCAATCTCTTTTGTTTCAAATCCTACATACGATATCACAAGAACTGCCTTTTCAGGAACATCCAAAAAAAACTCGCCGGCGTCATTTGTAGAAGTACCGATATTTGAATCTTTCACTTTAATAGTAACCCCGACAAGCGGTTGTCCTTTGTCATCAGTAATCTTTCCTTTAATAATTTTTGCGATTACTTCAGGAGGCGTATCGGTGTCTGCTGCAAACATTGCGTTTGCAAAAGCTGACTGAATTACAAAAACAAATAAAAGAAACTTTGCAATTCTCTCAAAGCTTTTAAACATGCTTGTTCTCATAACAAAATTTTAGATTTATAAACCATTAATTAGCAAATCAGGAAAATTCAGAAGAACGGTTTTGCGATTGACCCAAGAAGTGATGCCAAATTTTCACTTTTGCCCCTGTCCCCTAAAAGGGGCAAACCAAACTTTAAGACTGATCCTCCCCTTTTCCGAAGGATGCACTGCAAGGGGATGGGGGCTTGTTGTATGTCCGGTTATCATTTATATATCCTTTCTGCATAGCGTCTCAGGCAAATCGTAATCAACAATTTAATCAGATAATTTTAATTTAAGATGCGCAACCGTATGCGCAAAATTTTACAAAGAGTTAGTAGTAGAACTTCAGACAAACGAAAGAATGCAAACCAACTATGCAAGAGAATGAAGAAGCTAAGGCAAAGCACTGTAGAACCTGTACCGTGCACAATGATAAATTATCTTTCTATGTGAAAAATAAATACAAGAAGGATTAGGCAGGCAAACAATGCATGCTGATGGCAGCAGTAGCCTACAACCTTAAAAAATTACTCAGCTGGCAAAAGCAAAAAGTAGAGGCAAATGTAAAATGATACTTTCTTTCTTGATTTTTAGGATA
>JALZIY010000309.1 GCA_030860085.1 Bacteroidota bacterium
GTTCAGGTATTAGGTATTTGCTCTGCACTGGCAGTTACGGTTCAAATGAAACCATCAATTGTTATGGCTTTATCGGTAGTAGTAGTTACTGCTTTTTCTAACCTTGTGATTTCCTCTATCAGAAATATTATTCCAAACAGGATCAGAATTATTGTTCAGTTAGTTGTAGTTGCTTCTCTTGTAATTTTGGTTGACCAGGTGCTAAAAGCCTTCGTTTATGATGTAAGTAAGCAGCTATCTGTTTTCGTTGGTTTAATTATAACCAATTGTATTGTTATGGGGCGCCTGGAAGCATTTGCAATGGCGAATAAACCCTGGCCCTCATTTTTAGATGGCCTTGGCAATGGGTTAGGTTATGGGCTAATACTGGTTGTTGTTTCTGCTGTAAGAGAATTATTTGGTTCCGGTAAATTAATGGGGTACCAGGTATTGCCCGATTCATTTTATAAAATGGGATATTTTAATAACGGCTTCGTCATTTTGCCTCCAATGGCCTTGATTATTGTAGGAATTATTATTTGGATACAAAGAAGCAAAAACCCTAAATTAATAGAGACTGATAAATAAAAACAGATTATACCATGGACCATGTTAACATATTTATTAAAGCTGTTTTTATTGAGAACATGATCTTTGCCTATTTCCTGGGCATGTGTTCTTACCTCGCCATTTCTAAAACAGTAAAGAATGCTGTCGGGCTTGGCATCGCGGTTATATTTGTATTAGGTGTTTCGGTTCCTGTTTGTTATCTGCTCGAAAACTACCTGCTAAAGGCAGGTGCTATGACCTGGTTATCGGCCGATTTTGCAAATGTAGATCTGAGTTTTCTTAGTTTTATTATGTACATAGCAATCATCGCAGCCATTACTCAGTTAGTAGAAATGATTGTGGAAAAATTCGCCCCGGCTTTATACGGGGCACTTGGCATCTTTTTACCTCTCATCGCAGTAAACTGTTCAATATTAGGCGGTGCTTTATTTATGCAGGAAAGAGAATATGCTACTTTGGGACAAGCCACCACTTTTGGATTAGGTTCGGGCGTGGGCTGGTTTCTGGCAATCGTTGCTATTTCAGCCATCCGCGAAAAGCTTCGTTATTCCAATGTGCCTCCTCCATTGAGGGGATTGGGAATCACTTTTATTATTACCGGACTTATGGGGTTAGCGTTTATGATGTTCATGGGGATAGAGTTATAAATTCTTTCAATCTGCCTTATGGTTTTAATAACATTGGAAACTTCAATCATTATTGCCTCTATAGCAGTTTTTCTTGCTTTCACACTATTCCTTGTGGGTCTCATTTTATTTGCAAAAGCGAAATTGACGCCTTCCGGCCTGGTTAAGATTCTTATCAACGGACAGAATGCGATCGAGGTGGAAGCAGGTTCCAGCATACTTACTACTTTGTCTAATAAAAAAATATTTCTGCCATCAGCGTGTGGAGGTGGGGGTACTTGTGCTATGTGCAAATGTCAGGTAATGTCCGGAGGAGGAGAAATTTTAACTACTGAAAAGATTTATTTTACAAGAAAAGAACAGCAGGATAACTGGCGTTTAGGTTGCCAGGTAAAAGTGAAGCAAAACATGGAAATTAAAATACCGGAAGAAATTTTTGGTATTAGGAAATGGGAATGCGAAGTTGTTTCAAATGATAATGTAGCTACTTATATTAAAGAGCTTGTAGTTAAATTACCTGAAGATGAATTTCTCAATTTTGAACCAGGAAGTTATATTCAGTTAGATGTGCCGGTTTGTGAAATTGATTTTAAAACCGATCTCTATAATATAGACGAACGCTTTCATGATGATTACAATAAGTTCAATATCTGGAATTTGAAAATGAAAAACACGGAGCCTGTTTTCCGTGCTTATTCCATGGCTAATCATCCGGCTGAAGGAAATATGATCATGCTTAATATTCGGCTGGCTACTCCACCGTTTGATAGAAAAACAGGTGGATTTATAAATGTAAATCCGGGTATTTGTTCCTCTTATACGTTTGCAAGTAAACCGGGTGATAAAGTGAGTATATCCGGTCCCTTTGGTGATTTTCATA
>JALZIY010000310.1 GCA_030860085.1 Bacteroidota bacterium
AAGCTAATTGGCCAATGCAATTGGCTTCGCGATAAATGATGAAAGTTATAAGTTCATAATAAGTCATTCTCATACCTGGCATCATCTCAAATGATTCGTCAAGTTTATTATCTGTTACTTTCATAAATGCATCTCTTAGCACAGGTGTGATGCTCTCCCAGTCTTTTTTAAATGTTTCCAATGGAGGATAAGTGACACCATCCTGTATCCCTTTATTATCTTTAAAAAGCTCGTTTGCTGCCTGCTTCAGATCATGACCAAGTTCTTTAGCTATTTCGTATCGCTGCTCAACCAGGCTTCCCGTAAGCCAGGCAATATGATTTGCTTTTGTGTTCAACCTGTTATGTGCATCTTTATCGGAGATGCCATCAAGAGCACTGGAGAAGAAATTTGTATGCATATCATACAGAATAATGAGGGAAAACATCCTGTTGCTGACCGTTTTTGTTTCCATGTTGATTTTAATTTTAGTTGTTAATTTTATTTTGACAGGTTTAAAGTTTACTCAAGGTAACCGTGCGATTAAATAGGATGCCCGATAAAAGAACTTTAAACTATGAGCAATGGTTTCGTAAATATTTTTAGTTAATGAGTATGTCTTTGCGTATTATAAATAGTGAAATAAATCCACTCTGTTCTTGTAACTTCCAAATCCCGGCGATTCAAAAACTGTGCAGGTTTCAGATAAGTTCAGGGTTTATTTGCTTCAATGATTTTTCATTACGTTTCAAAGAATTTAAAAGCCTTTCTTTTTCAATGGGCGAATTCCTGGTAGAATAATTCAGGAGATTTCACTTTCGTGTTAAATCTAAAAACATAGTTTTAATTGCTTCGACCTTTTCGCTGGGTTGCCTCTCGGATCCCTGCAAGTGTAAAATTATATTCCTTCATTCTAACAAAGAGGGTGTAAATACGGCAATCTTAGGGTTGATTGCGACATTGATTTTGTTATTCATGAAATATGAACACATCCAAAATGTCAGGATAGGGTATTCCTCTTGGGAAACACCGCTTATTATTCATCACTAAACAACAAGCATTGAGTGGAGCTATTATTAATTTTTACTGATGCTATTTAGTTTTTTTATCAGGTTTACTTCATCCTGGCGGTAGGGTGTGCCGTCTTTAAAATAGATGTCGTGAAACCATTCTATTGGTTGATCACCTGTTGGAATGGGAGTATCCCATGCATAGATGGTATTGCTCTTGCCTGCCACAAATCCCCAGTTGATGGCCCCTATATTATGCTTTTTTAATAGAGGTAATATAGAAGAAAATCTGCTGTTTCGGGTTCGGGCCATATACTCTGTACAAATCAATGGGCGACCGCTTGCTTTTAATAATTCTATTGTTCTTTGATGCCATGGCTGATCCTCATAATTATGGTAAGTTATCACATCAGAATTCTGTAATTGAAATGCATTTAGTTTTTCAAAGTCCCAGGCCCATAAGCCTACACTAATAGGTTGATCGGGATTGACCGCCCTTGCCCAACTAAAAACTTTTTTAAGAAGCGGTAACGAAGAATCTCTTTTACCGGAATTGCCTGGTTCATTGTACAAATCCCAAAGTAAAATTCGTTTATCGCTCTTAAACCGTGTCATTACATCGGTAACATATTTTTCCAACTCCGGAAACAATGTTGTATCGTTTGAAAAAGGCTGACCGGGATCCTGCACCCAGCCTGAATTATGCACCCCAGGTTTTGGTTCGGGTTGTAAGCCAGGCTTAGGCACGGGATTCCAGCAATCATCAAAAAAAACAAAAAGAGTTTTAATGCCATACCTGTCGGAAATGTTTAAATAGCGATCCATCCTGGACTTAAACCCTTGCGGATCCTGCTTCCAGGCTACGCTATGCAAATACACACGCATGGTGTTGAAACCAATTTTTTGTGCCCAACCAAGTTCCCGGTCAATCGTAGTGGTATCGAATGTATCAGCCTGCCACATTTCCAATTGGTTGATAGCCGTACTTGGTAAAAAGTTAGCGCCTGTTATCCACTTATGCTCATTATACCAGGCAGTTGCTTTTTCTGCAGGCCACATTTTACCGGGCATGTGTGCAACAACTGCTGATTTTTGTTGTTTTGGTTTCTGCGCTTCAACACCTTCAACTAAAAAGAAGAATAGAAAAAACAGCAACGCATTCGTTCCTTCCCGCTTAAATTTTATTGCATTCATTTTGTCAATTTTTATTTTAATTTTTAGATGGGGATTCTATGAGAAGACCCGCTTTTATAGGTTCACCAAAATATGGCGTGCCATCTTTATTCCACGTAAATCGTTGAGCCCTGGGAGACCGGTGCTTCCCGCAGCCTTGTCCAGGTTCTGAGTTGGCATGATATAATATCCAGTCTTCTTTTCCATCGGGTGATTTAAAAAAAGAATTATGACCGGGAGCATAAACGCCGTTTTCAGGTGACAGGTCAAAAACAGGTTGGCTTGATTTTTTCCATGAAGAAGAATCCAATAAATTCTTTTTGCCGATGAACGTTAACATACCCAAACTATAATTTTCTGTCCAGCAGCCACTCGCTGAATAAATTAAAAACAATTTCTTTTTATACTTTAATATTTGAGGGCCTTCATTTACATTCACATGGGGCGGATTATACGGATCATTCAAATCACCATGCTTTTCCCAATCATAAACAGCACTGGATATCCTCACTCGTTTCCCTTCGATCATCCATGGGTTTTTCATTTTAGCAATGTAAATATCCTGGCTTCCGTTCTGGTCTCCTTCCCAACCTGACCATACCATATACAATTGCTTCCGGTGTACAAAAACAGAACCATCAATGGCCCATTTATCGGATGGGTCGGATATTTTTCCTTTAAAATTCCATGCTCCCTGGAATGGATCAGGTGATGCATTTTCCAGTACGTACAGCCGGTGATTATTGTTGTTACCATTGTCTGCCGCAAAATATATATACCATTTTTTATTGATGAAATGTATTTCTGGTGCCCATAGCTGTTTGGTGTAAAGTGTGTTTGGTGGTGGAATAAAAATGGTTTTGCGTTCAGCGGTTTTTAGTGCTGCAAGGTCTTTTGTTTTCCATATATCAATTCTGTTGCCTAATGTGTGGGTATAATAATAATACCCGTCTTTGTAAATGCTCCAGGGATCAGCGCCGGATGGTAATAGGGGATTAGTAAAACTAGTTTCGCTTTTTTGCGCCCAACCCAAAACATGCAACAACATAACAAGACTTAGTAAACCAATGGATCGCTTTTGCATACGTATTGACTTATTCTCCGGAAGGTTTTGTAATAGCAACGCCGGTAGCAACAGGCTGGCCAAAATTAGGCGTCCCATCTGCATTCCAGGTAAGTTTTTGCATTCTCGGGCTTCGGGTATCTCCGCAACCCTGCCCGCTGGAAGGGTTTGCGTGATACAATATCCAATCTTCTGTATTATCTACAGATTTAAAAAAAGTATTATGACCCGGCCCATATGCACTACCCGAAGTATTTTTCATAAATAAAGGTGTGGGTGTCTTTGTCCAGTTTGCAGGCACCAGGGGATCACTACCGTTTGTCAGACTAAGCAGACCTAAAGAATAATCATCTGTCCAGCACCCACTGGCAGAATAAATTAGAAATACTTTACCTGCAGCGTTTTTTAAAATTTCAGGTCCTTCGTTTACTGCAGGTGGCGCCCCAACCATTTCCCATGCATATTGCGGGGACGATATAAGCGATCTTGCAGTTTCCATTGTCCAGGGATTAGACATGCGGGCAATATAAATTCTCTGTGTATTATCAGAGGCAGTAGCTTGCCCACTCCAAATAAAATAATTGCTTCCATTTTGGCTGAATACAGTTCCATCGATCGCAAAAAAATCAGCAGCAGCGTCATAAATTTTTCCTTTATCTACCCAGGTTCCTATTCTTGGGTCATCGCTTATATTTTCCAAAACAAAAGTGCGTTGGGTACTAAAATCTGCAGAAGCGCCAGCCGTGTAGTATGCGTACCATTTGTTATTAAGGTAATGCAATTCAGGCGCCCAAATGTTTTTAGAATTGGGGCCTGTTGCAGGCGCTGACCAAATAGTTTGTACTGGCACATTTTTAAGCTCCGACATTTTTTCCGTTTTCCATAATGCAATCCTGTTTCCCAATGTGTGCGTATAATAATAGGAATTATCTTTTTTAATTACCCAGGGGTCAGGGCCTGATGACAATAATGGATTTGTAAATGTATTGGCCGGAGGTGGAGGAGGATTCGGTGTTGTTCCGCCACCCGTTTTTTTATCACAGGATAGTGAGGTAATGATTAAAAAAAGAAAGGTAATTCTGAACTTTGTCATTTTGAAACTTGCTGAAATTTTACTTCTTATTTAAAATAATACTTTACAAACTATATAAAATATTTTATTAGAAAGATGTGGTAGTATTTACAGCACCTTTCTATTTTTAAAACTAATACCCTGGGTTTTGTGTAAGATTTGGATTCAGATCAATATCCGATGTTGGAATAGGGTACCATTCATGTTTACCTGTTTTGAAATTAGTGAATTCAGGATCACGGGCGGCCAGTGCAGTACTGAGATCGCCCCAGCGCTGAAGGTCTGCAAAGCGCCAGCCTTCTCCGGAAAGTTCAACAATTCTTTCATGTTTCAATTGATTTAAAAATTGCTGTTGGTTAAGACCAGGCATGGCAACTAATAATGTTCTCATACCGGCACGAACCCTAACGCGGTCAACATATTGATAAGCATTGGCTGTTTGGCCAAGTCCGTTTAAGGCTTCTGCATACATCAGTAACACATCTGCAAAACGGACCATACGATAATTATTTGGAGAGTTAAAGCTTTCGGTATTTCTCCAATGTTCGTTGAGCAATTTGCGATACCAAACTTTTTTTGAATCGCCGCCGGTTCCATAACGGTCTGTAAATGTGCGGCCATAGATCATTGTAAAGTTAGGCCCACGCACATCTGTAGAATCAAAAAGAAAAGTAACATCTAACCGGGGATCTCTTGCACCTAAAGCAGTTTTTTCTATATTGAATTCATCCACTACCCAACGGCGGGCAGCACCATCCTGGAAACCGGGGCCACCACCCGGTGCATAAAATTTTGCTATGGAAGCACCCGGGTTGGGACGGGCGCCCTCGTCTGCATCATTGTCGCTGTTCTCATCATCCCTAAGGGCATATTGTATTTCAAATACAGATTCAATATTATTTTCTTTGCTTATAATAAAGTTATCTCTATAGTCTGTAGTTAAATTATAGAGGCTGGCACCAGGGCCGGTTACCAACCATGCAAATGCATCAACCGCCTGTTGGTATTTTTTTTGTTGCAAATAAGTTTTACCCAGCATTGCAAAAGCAGCACCTTTTGTAGCCCTGCCCAAATCGTTGCCACCATAGCTATTTGGTAAGTCAACGCTTGCTTCTGTAAAATCTTTTGCCGCTTGTGCCCAAGCTTCTTCCGGTGTTGCATTGCGGGGTTGCATACCTGGCTGAGATGGTTCCAGCACCAAAGGAGGACGACCAAAATATAAAGTGAGATTAAAATAAAATAATCCTCGCAAAAATTTTGCTTCAGCTACTATTCGCTTTTGTAGTGTGGCGTCCATTGTAATAGAAGGCACATACGCTATTACCTGGTTTGCCCGGTAGATCCCTTCGTACATATTAGTCCATGTATCTCTTGTAAGACCAAAATTGTAGTCGTTCATGGAAAAACTCATGAGCGTATTTAAACCCCCATCACCGCCCGATCCATAACCTTCATCGCCTTTCAGCATGCCATGAAAAAACATAGCACGGGAGTAACCTGCATAGCCCCTATGAAAAATACTGTACACCGCGTTTATTCCTTTAACCGCATCCTCGCTAGTTTTCCAAAAACTGGCGATTGTAGGCTGATTTGGATTTGACTCATCAAAATCTCTCTTGCATGAAGAAAATAATGCAACTGCAAAAATTGTTATTATAATTAATTTTTTCATTTCGTTTTTTTTAAGGTTACTATAATTAGAAACCAATATTTAAACCCACAGAAATAATTCTTGAAGATGGATAGCCCCCAACATCAACACCAGGTTCAAGGTTCACATTCGCACCAAGTACATCAGGGTCCAGGCCTTTGTATTTAGTAAAGGTTGCTAAGTTTTGACCACTGATATAAATCCTGGAGTCATTTAAATGTACACGGCTCAGCAAAGACGTAGGTAATGCGTAGGCCAATTCTACATTGCGAATACGTAGATATGAACCCTTTTCTAGCCAGCGATCGGAATTACCACGGGCATTTGAAACAATCCCCCTGTCCACTTGCGGATCACCTGGCTGTCCTGTTGAATAAGAAACACCCAATCTTGGTGTACTTGTACTTGTATTTGTAGCCGTCCAGTAATTTAAACCCCGCCTGTAGTTACTATACCCCATAGCATCAAGGTCCCTGATAACATCATTATAAATTTTTTGACCAAATGCTCCATATAATTGCAGGTTCAATGAGAAATTTTTGTAACTGCCGTTGAATTGCAAACCTGTAGTAAACTTTGGCCATGGCGATCCGGCAAACGTACGGTCTCTATCATTGATATCATCATTTGATCCTTTGTCATCAAGATTGAGATACCTTATATCACCAGGTTTCGCATAAAGGGCTTGTGCTTTATGATCATCAATTTCTTTTTGAGATTGAAAAATTCCATCCGTTTTCAATACATAATATTCACCTATTGATCTGCCTACCTGAGAGCGGGTATTGCCTGATTGTATGTATTCCCTTGGTTTGCCCGTTTCCGGATCAATTCCTAAGTTGCCTAATTCAAGAATCTTATTTTTAATTACACTAAAGTTGGCAGCTACATTCCATCGAAAATCTCCTGTCATTGCCGGACGGTAACCAAGTTCCAATTCTATTCCTTTATTTTCAATAGTGCCGAGGTTTACAATAGGGTTTCCACCAATATTTCCTAAATAGCGTGGAATGGGTTGCGCAATGAGTACATCTTCTGTTTTAGAACGAAACACATCAATTGTAGCCGTTATCTTGTTATTTAAAAAACCCGCATCAAAACCAATATTAGCTGTCTTTTTTTCTTCCCATTTCAAATCTTCGTAAACCAACCGGGCTTGTGTAGCACCTAAAAATGATTGCTGATCACTGCCAAAAACAGCACGTGGAGCCTGGTTTAAAAAACCGATGTATTGGTAACGGCCGGCATTACCAGGAGGAAAACCAGCTACTCCAAGTACGCCATAAGACCCGCGAACTTTTAAGTTTGATATTACATTGGAATTAAAGAAATTTTCTTTATCAATAACCCAGGCAAATGCACCTGATGGGAAGAAGCCTCTCCTGTATTTAGTAGAAAACAAAGAATTTTTATCAGAGCGAAAAGTAAATGATGCCAAATACTTTTCAGCAAAATTGTAGTTTAAACGACCGAAGTAAGAGTTGATATATGTTCTTCCTTCTGCACCACCAGAGCCTGAAGCACCACCAGCCGAGTTAATGGTAGTAAAATAATTACCACCATAAATGGCAAGGTTCGTTCTGCTGGCTAAGTTTCCTTCATCGCTGATTAACTGATCAGATAAACCTACCACTGCAGACAATGCATGTTGTTGAAAATTCTTGTTGAAATTTAGTGTGTGTTCAAATAAAGTACTCAGGTATTGCCCTCGGGCATCGTCAACCGAACTGGGTTTTTCAGACTGGTTTTGATACCAGATACCAACTTTTCTTATCGTATTGGTATTATCGAAACTGGTTTCACCTGCAACATTAAATCGATAACTTAAAAAATTAGTTATCCTGGCATCCAGGTACACATTTCCCAAAATCTTAAAAAAGTTTGATTTCACCTTCCATAAATCTGCTATGGCAATTGGGTTGCGTGAAAATGTACGTGCCGCATTACTACCAAATGCATAACCTGATGGATTTGCAGGGGTGATGTACTTTGGATCCTGAACAGGTAGAATAGGTAAATTATTAAAGAGGTCGTACCATGGATTACCTACCTCGAAATTACCTTGTTGCGGACTGTGGCGGTTTGAATTGGAGAGCATTAAGTTTTCAGTAATCTTAAAACGTCCACGGGATATATCTGAATTAATTCTCAAAGCGGACCTTTCAAAATTGTGGCCTAACAACGTACCTACGTCTTTCAAATAAGAAGCCGATACCAAAATGCTGGAGTTTCTTCCGCCGCCTGATAAGGTTACATTATAATCCTGGATAGATCCAGTTCTTAATATCAGGTCAGCCCAATCTGTATTAATGCCATTGTAATTTGCCACATCTGCCTGCAAGGCATATCCTGCATTTTGATAGGCTAATTTATTTGTAGCTACATACTCGGCACCATTCAACATATCATAAGTATTCGGCACTCTTGAGCTGCTATACCTGGCGGATGCTGAAACTTTTGTAGGACCTTCTTTCCCTCTTTTCGTAGTAATAATAATGACACCATTACCTGCCCTCGAACCATAGATAGCGGCCGCAGACGCATCTTTTAAAACCTGTATGCTTTCAATATCATTAGGATTAACTGTTGTATTGGGATCGCTGAACATACCATCAATAACATATAAAGGATTACCATTGCCTAATACTGTACTTAAACCTCTAATGTTTACTACAGCTTCCTGGCCTGGTGCACCGCCTGTTCTTACAGCAACTCCGGCAGCCATTCCTTGTAATTGTTCCGGCAAGGAACGGGAAGCAAGTCTTTGTGTATTCTGTGCATTTACTACGCTGGTAGCACCCGTCAAATCTCTTCTTCGCACTGTTTGATAACCAATCACAACCACTTCGCTTAATGTAGCATCGGCAGTCTGTAGTGTTTCATTAATGTCGGAACCGGTTACGGTTACTTCACGGTTTTGAAAGCCGATAGAACTGATAATTAGCGTACTTCCGGGAAGTACATCAATAGTAAATTGTCCATTGGCATCGGTCGTCACTGAGCGATTTGTTCCTTTAACTGTAATGGTTGCTCCGGGAAGCACTTCGCCGGATGGAGAACGCAAAGTTCCTTTGACTGACTGTTGCGCATAAACGCACATGCTTAAAAGCAAGGCAACAATAGTAGTCAAAGTAAGAAAAGGCAGTCGTTTTTTCATTTTGATTGTTTGCATTTTGGTAATAATGAATGAATAGTATTCGTTTCTTAGAGTAGGTTCATCTATTTATCATATTCGAAGGATACAGGCCGAATTACTTTCTCAAACTCGAATTGCGATATATCTATACGGGTTACAGTTCTAATTTTCCTGGCTTTGATTTATAGAAAGCCCCTTCATTTGACAAATAAAAAAACAATTGTGCTGCCTTTCTCCCATCTTAATCTTTTGCTGCTCACAGTAAAAACCCAATGACTTTTTACTTTTCCTGGTCGTATCGAGAAAGCTAAATTGTTTGGATAGTAACTTAATTTTTTAACGATTTTATAAACTGCTGCTTTTGTGGAGCTATCAATAACATAATGCCTTTGTAGTGCCGGTGAAACCGTAGAAGTAGCAACATATAGCTCAAGAGAAATATTATAAAAAGTTTCCCTGGTAACTGACTCCTGCATGCTTATGCAATCGTTTGTATAAACCTAACTAAATGTTTTATGGAAACCAATTTTATTTTATGCCAATAGATTTTCCAAATAGCAGTAGCAGCTACAAAATAAATAGAAAAGAAAGCAGATTTTTTATTTTAATATTCTTTATCCTGGGCTCTTCATTATTTATAATTTAAAACCGTTTTTATTTCCTCTACCACGGGGTTAACACTGGGAAAATTAAATCCTAAAAAACCAGCTATCGTTTTGCATATTGGTGGTTTGGTATGTCTGTCCCGGACTTTTACTTCCCCAAGAGGTTTGGTATCCGGACCCATTACAGCAAACCATGTTCATGAGTTTAGTTGTCAGTAATAATTAATAACCTGAATTTTCTTTCAATGTAGCGCCTTTATTTAATGTAAGAATTTTAAAAGTAGAGGTCTTAAATCCTCTTCAAAGAATTACTCCAACGTTCGCTGAGGAAGCACACTTGCGATAAAATGCTATTAGTTTTTCCTAACTGGCTGTGTCCAGGCCGTCTCCAAATCGCCTTCTGCATAAGGATTATCCTTCGGTTTGTTTGAAATCACTTTGGCCCTTACATAAAGGTTTTGCTTGCGAAACTTATAACTGGCCCGGGTACTCTTTACTTGTTTAAGCAACACACCTGTTTTATCCTTACTCCCCCTTGATTTACCTGCACCCCAGAACTGTATATTATATTCAACTCCCTGTTCAGGCTTTACTACAACTTTTAATTGTCGATTAGTGAATTCAAGTTCCTCAATTTCAACACCTGTGGTAGAATAAAATTCACCTTTTTCCATAGCTGCAATTAATGCAGCAGGGTTTAACTCTGATGCCCTTACCATAATCCACCCACGACCGGGATTGCTTGTGCCTACTTTGTATTCAAGAAAATCATGAGCATCATCTGTTGCAAGGCCATACACAAGATCCTTCCCCTCTTTTATGTAATGAATGAGCAACCTATCCCATAATTCTTCCATTCCAATGGTAGTTGAGTCGCCATAATTATGCACATGCGGATGACCGTTATAAACTTCAAAAAAGCGTTCCCCTTTCAGCTGCATCATATCTTCCAATTTGATAGCCCATTGAAAATTTGGATGATTAATATGTGCGAACATAGTTTCCCCTGTTTGTTTCCGTTGCGCATACACTGCATCAAGGTTATTCTGCATTACTTCCACCACACTGTTGCCTCCTTGCGGTTTAATGAGTTCCCGGATGTTGATAGCGCCAAGATGTATGGGTTTTTTCTGATATTGATCTGAGATTTCTTCAGCCTGCATGATCAGGAATTTATCTTTCTCCTCAAAAAGTGGTTTATACTCAGCCATTGTTTTCAATCTTACACTAATCAAGCCTGCAGAATCTGTTTTGTAAACAACCCACTCCTTCCCATATTTTTCAAGGTAATTTCTAAAACCTCTCTGGCGAAAAGGATGTGCAGGAATGGATACCCATTTCTCACCCTCTGCAAGTATATTGTGATCGGAAAGTGAAATAAAATCATAACCATTCGATTTATACCAATCCATAATCATCTCCGGAAAATTATTTCCATCACTCCACAATGAATGAGTATGTACATTTCCTTTGAACCACTTTGTTTGGGTCTGTGTCAACCCCTGAGAGGGGAAAAGAATGATCAGTAACAGGATTTTAGATGTAAAACTTTTATACATAGATTAAAATAGATGAATAGTAATGATAATGAACAGTAAAAGGATAAATGTTTTTTTCATGCAAAAGATTTTATTGATAGATTGGAAATAGTTTTAATCATCCGTTTTCCTGGCAGGCTTGCTATATAAACCGGTATCACCCTTTTTCCAAACAGGTAATAGGCGTTTAACAACATCAGGATGTTTTCTGGCAATATTATTATTTTCATAAGGGTCTTTATGATGATCATACAATTCTTCAACAGGTTGTTCCTTTCTAAAATATTTTGTAAAACGGTACTGCCCTGTACACACAGTGATACCATTGCGGTAATAACTGTAGGCGACATTGTTCCAGTTATTTTTCTGCGGCGTTTCTAATAAAGGCACAATACTTTTACCGTCGGTTTTCTGCGGCATTTTTATATTGCACAATTCCATTAAAGTTGGATAGATATCAATTGAGCTTACAATTTTATCGCATGGAATTCCCTGTTTTTTTCCTGGAACTTTTATAATTAACGGGCTTCTCAAAGCCCATTCAGCAATGGTATGCTTACCCCATACCCTGTTA
>JALZIY010000360.1 GCA_030860085.1 Bacteroidota bacterium
AAACCTGGACGGCAGAACTGAGTGGGTTTTATTCATCCCCAACGATTTGGCAAGGCACTTTTAAAAGTAAAAGTATGTGGGGTGTAGATGCAGGTTTGCAAAAGCAGGTATTAAAAGATAAAGGAAACATTAAGGCAGCGGTAAGCGATATTTTCCATACTATGAAATGGAGCGGCAGCACAAGATTTGCTGGACAGTACGGAGTAGCGAGCGGATATTGGGAAAGCCGTTTATTTAAATTGAATTTTAGTTATCGCTTTGGCAGTAACGAGGTGAAGGCCTCCCGTCAGCGCAAGTTAGGTGCCGAAGATGAAAATAACAGAGTGCAAAGCGGAGATAATTCAGGTATTCGTCAATAACAATGGCATAAATTTTTAAAGATAAAAAGGGACTAACTCCCTTTTTTTATGAAAGAAACTTTATTAATTATAAGCATTGTTTTCCTTATTGCCTGTGTAGACACAGATAATAAGGCATCAACGACAGGCGAAACTACACATGCAACTACAAACGATACCATAGTCACAACAGCCCCTGTGATTTTAACCGGCTGCTATCAAATGACCATGAAGAATGACTCAGGATGGCTTAATCTTACTGTAAATGATACAGTTGTTACTGGAACTCTTAAGTACAATTTGTATGAAAAAGATAGTAATACCGGAACCATTAATGGAGTGGTACGCAATAATATGATCTATGCAGACTATACATTTCAATCAGAAGGAATGACATCAGTGCGGGAAGTAATCTTTAAAATTTCCGGCAATACCCTAATACAAGCTTTTGGTGATTTAACTGAAAAAAATGGAAAAATTATCTTTGCCGATAAAAATGATCTGCAGTATATCAATACCAGTCCATTTATTAAAGACAATTGTGAATAGTTTTTTGAAAATAATAAACGGAGATTGACAAGCACTCCAACTTTCTTAATTTGCCTTCTCAAATTTTCTATATGGAGTTGGGAGCGTTCCGGAAAGCGATTTAAATAATATCGATTTCAGGGTTGAAGGAGATGTATTTTTTATGCATGTGCATGATGAAACCCTGTCACCGGAACGCACCGTTTTACTTAGCAGATAAATTAAATGAGTATGCGATCTCCTTTTAATGAAGCCAAAATTTGTTAATAAGTAACATTGGTCTAGTGAACTTAAACAGTATTTATATTGAGTTACCTTTTACATATTGATACGGCTATTGTATCTGCTTCTGTTTGTCTTTCTTTTAAAGAAGATGTGATAGGATTGTTGAGCAATCCTTTACAAAAAGATAGCGCTTCGTGGATTCAAACCGGCATCAGGCAGCTAATCGAAAAAACGGGCATCAAGCTTCAACAGTTAAATGCTGTTTCAGTAAGTGCAGGTCCTGGCTCTTACACAGGCTTACGTGTAGGTATGGCAACGGCAAAAGGTTTATGCTATGCACTAAACATTCCATTAATTACCATCAATACGCTAAAAATGATGGCGGTTGCTGCACAGAATGAAGAAGCAGAATTATTTTGTCCCATGATTGATGCCCGAAGAATGGAAGTGTTTACCGCCATTTATAACAAAAACCTGGAGGAGATAATCTCTCCACATAATGTTATTTTAGATGATAATAGCTTTAGCGAAATTTTAAGAACAAAAAAAGTTCTCTTTTTTGGTAATGGCAGCGCTAAATTTCAAGCACTCATTAAAAGCCAAAATGCCCACTTTATAGAAATTGAAGCGAATGCAAAACACTTAGTTACACCATCTTTTGCCGCCTACAACCAACAGCTTTTTGCAGACCTCGCTTATAGTGAACCTTTTTATGGTAAAGCGTTCTATTCGCCTGCTTTTCAACCATCAGGGCATAAAAATAAAATTTAACCTGTTAAACATTCTTCTTTTGCGTTTTCGTATTATACATTTGTAACACTTGTTTAAGTACCTAATATCTAACTATGAATACCACCCTAACCGACCCAACCCCGACAATGGAAACAGAATTAAAGATTGACATGTTGCAATTAAAAAAAGCAGCACTCATTTTAAGAGCAGTAAATCATAAACTGCGTCAGCAAATATTAAAACTCATTCACCAGAATGGGAAAATGACTGTAACGGAAATATATGTGCAACTGAGATTAGAACAATCGGTCGCTTCACAACATTTAGCCATTTTACGTAAGGCTGGGTTTGTAACCACTATCCGCGATGGAAAGTTTATTTACTATTTTGTCAATCATGACCGTTTAACTGAAGTGCACGAGTTTTCTCAGCAGTTGTTAAAATAAACTCCCTTTTGTTTTTGCAGCCAGAGGATAATTGCAATAAAGTATTTTTGCAGTTAAAGATCCTTTATATGTATATCAAACAATTATATACGGGCTGCTTAAGTGAAGCGGCTTATTATATTGAAAGTAATGGAGAA
>JALZIY010000387.1 GCA_030860085.1 Bacteroidota bacterium
CTGTATCCCGGATCTCAGCTATCCAGATGCTGACCAATGAATTTTCTTTACTAAGATTAATGACCATGAAGCCAAAGATAAGTACGAAGGATGATGTTAGAAATACAAAGGGAAGAAGTTGTAAGTACGAAGGACGAAGTTAGAAGTACGGATTACGAAGAGGTAATGGTTGCCAACTAAAAAAATCCCGATGCAAAATGTAAACTTCAGACTTTTAACTTCGTACTTCTAACTTGTTATTATGGTTTATAAAGCAATTGGATTAATGAGCGGAAGCTCACTCGATGGTTTAGATATTGTTTTTGTGGAACTGCATGAAAATGCCGGAGACTGGCGCTTTGAAATATTGGCTGCTGATTGTTACGAATATGATCAGGAATGGAAGCAGAAATTAAAAAATGCCATTACATTGAATGCGCTGGATTATCAATTATTGCACACGGCTTATGGGCATTACCTCGGAAAAGAAATAAACCGCTTTATTGAAAACAATAACCTGCATTATCAAATCGGATTGATTGCTTCTCACGGTCACACAACTTTTCATGTGCCTGATAAAAAAATGACTGCGCAGTTAGGCGATGGCGCCGCTATTGCTGCGCAAACCAAATTGGCTGTGGTGAGTGATTTAAGAGCATTGGATATAGCTTTCGGTGGCCAGGGTGCACCCATTGTGCCTATTGGTGAAAAGCATTTGTTTAAAGATTATCAAATGTGTTTAAATATTGGTGGTATAGCTAATATCTCTTTTAACCAGGGCGACAGATATATTGCTTATGATGTTTGCCCGGCTAATCGTGTTTTAAATATGATAGCTGCAAAGGTTCATAAAGAATATGATGCAGGCGGTGAAATGGCGGCCCTTGGAAATGTGCATGAAATACTTCTGCAAAAATTGAACGCACTGGATTATTACCGGCAGCCTTTCCCAAAATCACTCGCTAACAATTTTGGCACCGATGAAGTTTATCCCTTGATTCGTTCTTTTGGTTTATCGCACAACGATGAATTAAGAACCTGTGTTGAACATATTGTGCAGCAGGTGAAGAAGGCAATTCAGTCTGCAGTTGGCAGTCCGCAATCTAAAAATATAACTGTGCTAAGCTCCCCTTTAGGGGATGGGGGCAAACTACTCGTTAGCGGTGGTGGGGCATTTAATACATTTTTAATTCACCGGCTTTCAGCAGAATTGCAATCTTTAAATATTGAAGTAGTAATCCCGGAAGAAAATATTGTAAAATATAAAGAAGCCCTGATCATGGCATTCATAGGCGTTCTGCGCTGGCGGCAGGAATACAATGTTTTAGCCTCTGTTACAGGCGCAGAAAGAGACAGCATTGGTGGTGCGGTGTGGATTGGACAAGAGGCGTAGTAGTAGAGACATGCCAGTGGCATGTCCCTACTCAGGTTATTTTTTGCATTCAACTCTTTATTAAATTACAGCATGATAAAAACCGGAAAGCTCTTTCTTACACTATTGCTATGTATTTTATTCAATATATCCTTTTCGCAGGATAAGAAAAAATGGGATGTGACTAATCCCGGTGGCAATTATAAAGATGTAAATTTTACAGTTAATGAAGGCACGTGGATGAACCTTGATGTATCGCCAAATGGGAAAGAGATCATTTTTGACCTGTTAGGCGATATTTATACCATGCCGGTTACTGGCGGTGAGGCCAAAGTTCTCCGCCAGGGATTGGCTTTTGAAGTGCAGCCCCGGTTTTCTCCTGATGGCAAAAAAATTCTATTTACTTCTGATGCGGGGGGCGGTGATAACATTTGGGTGATGAACAGAGATGGAAGTAATGCAAAACAGGTTACAAAAGAAACCTTCCGGTTATTGAACAATGGCGCCTGGTCACCGGATGGGCAATATATTGTTGCACGTAAACATTTCACTTCAGGTCGTTCATTAGGCGCGGGGGAAATATGGATGTATCATATTAGTGGTGGCAATGGGTTGCAATTGACAATTAAAAAAAATGACCAGCAGGATGTGAATGAGCCTGTTGTTTCTCCTGATGGCCGCTATGTTTATTTCAGTGAAGATCTTTACCCCGGTGGATTTTTTCAATATAATAAAGATCCTAACAACCAGATATTTGCCATACGCAGGTTTGACAAAGAAAAAGGAATTATTGAAAATGTAACGGGTGGTCCAGGTGGTGCTGTGCGTCCGCAACTATCCCGCGATGGAAAGACACTGGCCTTTATAAAAAGGGTGCGGACAAAATCCGTTTTATACCTGCGCAATTTAGAAACAGGAGAAGAGTACCCTGTGTATGATAATCTATCAAAAGACCAGCAGGAAGCATGGACAGTCTTTGGCAGCTTTACCGGTTTTTCCTGGACGCCGGACGATAAACATATCATCATCTGGAGCAATGGAAAGATCAATAAAATTGATATCAGCAAACCAAATGCTGCCGCAGATATTCCGTTTACGGCCAATGTAAAACAAAAGATCGCTGATGTGGTGCGCTTCAAGCAAAACATCAATCCAGATGTTTTTAATGTGAATGTGATTCGTCATGCAGTTACTTCGCCTGATGGAAAATGGATTGTTTTTAATGCATTAGGTTATTTATATAAAAAAGCATTGCCAAATGGAACACCTGAACGTATTACAAAGGGAACTGATTTTGAGTTTGAACCAGCTTTTTCTGCTGATGGAAAAACATTGATTTATACAACATGGAATGATACAGAAGCCGGGGCGTTGCACAAAGTGAATATGCAGGGTGCGTCCAGGCCGGTAAAGCTCACCACGGAAAAAGCGATTTATCGTCTGCCTTCTTTTTCTCCTGATGATAAAAGGATCGTGTTTCGCAAAGAAGGAAGTAGCGATGCGTTAGGCAATGCCTTTACATCAAAACCAGGCATCTATACTATTTCTTCAAATGGCGGCTCTTCCTCTTTTATTACAGATCGTGGTGACCTGCCGCGTTTTAATAAAGACAGCGACCGTATTTATTATCAAACAGGGGGTGGGCAAAACCGCACATTTGCCAGCGTTAACCTAAATGGGTTAGATGAGCGTACACATTTAAAAAGCACTTACGGCAGCCAGTTTATTGTTTCGCCGGACGAGCAGTGGATCGCATTCGTTGATCTTCATAATGTATTTATCGCAACGTTCCCGGTTATAGGTAAAACAGTGGATATTGGCAGTACAACTGCAGATTTTCCGGTAAAGAAAGTGTCCCGCGATGCTGGCATTAATCTTCATTGGAATAGCAATGGAAAGCAATTGCATTATACACTTGGCGATCAGTATTATACCATCAACCTCGAAGATCGTTTTGAATTTGTCGGAGGCAAACCTGACAGTGCTTTTATTATTCCGGAAAAAGGACTTTCTATTGGCGTGAAAGCAAAAGCGGATAAGCCCCAGGGCAGCATAGCATTTACCAATGCCCGGATCATTACCATGAAAGGCGATGAAGTAATTGAGAACGGAACCATTGTAGTGGAAGGGAACATTATTAAATCAGTAGGAAAGGCGAGTGAAGTCACGGTGCCGGCAGGCGCTAAGGTGATTGATGCAAATGGCAAAACCATTGTCCCTGGTTTTATTGATGCACATGCACACGGGGGACATTTCCGTTCAGGCATTACACCGCAAAAGCATTGGCCGTACTATGCAAACCTTGCTTACGGTGTTACAACCATGTACGATCCATCTGCCAACAGCGAAATGGTATTTGCACAAAGTGAATTGGTAAAAACGGGGCAGGTTGTGGGACCAAGAGTATTCTCCACCGGCACCATTATATATGGTGCGGATGGCGATTTTAAAGCAGTGATCAATACTATTGACGATGCACGCAGTGCCTTACGCAGAACAAAAGCATTTGGCGCTTTTTCTGTAAAAAGTTATAACCAGCCCCGCCGCGATCAGCGCCAGATGGTGATACAAGCCGCAAGAGAATTAGGAATGGAAGTAGTGCCCGAAGGTGGCTCCTTTTTTTATCATAACACAAGCATGATCTTAGATGGGCACACAACCATTGAACACAATATGCCGGTGGCAACTTTGCATAAAGATGTAATTGAATTGTGGAAGAATGCAGGTACGGCTTACACACCTACGTTGATCGTTTCTTATGGCGGCGTGAGTGGTGAGTTTTACTGGTATCAGCACACGAATGTTTGGGAGAATGAAAAATTATTACGCTTTACGCCAAGAAATATTATTGATACACGCAGCCGCCACCGCATTATGTTGCCCGAAGAAGAATATAAGAACGGGCATATAAAAGTATCAGAGCAGGCAAAAAAATTAAATGATGTTGGCGTGAAAGTGAACATGGGTGCACACGGGCAGATACAAGGCATTGGTGCGCATTGGGAAACCTGGATGATGCAACAGGGCGGCATGACAAATCATGAAGCATTGAAAACCGCTACAATTAATCCGGCGCAATCATTAGGTTTTAATGACTGGATCGGTTCCCTGGAAGTTGGTAAACTGGCTGACCTGGTTGTAATGGATAAAAATCCTTTGGAGAATATTCGTAACACGGAAAGCATTCGCTATACCATGATCAACGGACGGCTATATGATACCGAAACAATGAACGAAATAGGAAACTATAATAAACTGCGCCCTAAATTTTATTGGGAAGAACGTAAGAACCGGGAAGCTTTTGGCTGGCAAAGTGATACCGAAACGAATGAACGTGCGGTGCATTGCATTTGCGGGCATAACTGATGTTTGCATACGCAGTGTTAAAGGCGATGCGTTTAATAATTCTTTTTATAGTAACAACGTTTTGTTCGAAAACCTCGTAGAGGTTTAATATCTGTAGAAATATTATGCCGAAGACATTTGACTCCGTATGGAGTCAAACAATTTTTTATCACATAATATTCTACAGATATTGGTCTCCTACGGAGACAGGAGACGATAAGCCATTACACATTACCATAACCAGTGAGGATGGCCATTGCGCTTCTGCCGTAGTTAGTAACCCACTACAGCACTTGGGTAAACTAAAGGATCATTTTTAGAATAGTTCTTAAGGATTTTTTTTCTTTTCCGCCTGCATTTTCTCAAACTGCACCCTTCTTAATTTATTTGCATTCCGCTCTTCTTCTAAAACCGATGCTTTTTTAAATATATCAGGATTGGTTTGCTGTACTTTTGATTTTAGCTCAGGATTTTTTTCAATAAAATTTGCAACCGCTAACACGCTGTCGTTTTCTATGCTGTTGATATCAATTGGTTTTTTTATAAGAATTTCATGACGCTGGTCATCAAAAGAAACATTGTAAGCAGCAATATCTGGATGGCTGATATCCCTGTTTAAACTTACCACTTTGAAACCTGTATTGAGATTATAAACACAAATCCATCTGGGTGGAGTTGCTTTTCCTTCTTTTGCTATGGATCTTTTTACCAGTTCAAAACTGCCATCAGGATCATTCCTGGTTGTGCCATCATCATAAAAGAAACGGGTACCCTCTTTGCCTTCCGGCCTTACTGCACCCTTTATGCGCCAGTCAATAACGGGGTTTGCAGAAGCGGCTAACTGGCTATGTAATTGGGCTATGGTCGTGTCTTTTTGTTCTGCTTGTGCAGTAAGGGATTCTATCTTTCGCTCCTGCTTATTATTCATAATTACATATTGCAAAGCAAGGCCCACCATCACCAATAAAAAATAGCCTGCAAATGCGCCTTTTAATTTTAATGATAAACCTTGATATGGGCCACTTACATCAGTTTCGCTTGCAGGTAAAAATTTGTAGAGTATATAAGCCGGGATAATAGGTATTAGCAGGAT
>JALZIY010000390.1 GCA_030860085.1 Bacteroidota bacterium
AGAACCTGTACGTATTTATGAAGTTGTAATAGAAAACAATATGCCCGAGGAACAAGGTTTATTTAATCTTTTAGCAATGAGAACAACTCCTGAAAAAAGTATTGCAGTATTGCCATTTTTAAACATGAGCAGCGACCCTGAACAGGAGTTTTTCAGCGATGGGCTTACTGAAGAAATCATTTCCGATCTTTCACGGTTAGAAAAATTATTGGTTATCTCCCGTAGTTCCATTATGACATTTAAAGGAACAGATAAGAAAATAAAAGAAATAGCAAAAGAGGTTAACGTACGATATATACTGGAAGGAAGCGTACGCAAATCCGGCAATAATTTGCGCATCACTGCGCAGTTGATTGATGCACTGAACGATGGTCATGTATGGACAGAAAAATTTAGTGGCACAGTGGACGATGTGTTTGACATCCAGGAAAAAGTTTCGCGGTCAATTGTTGAGGCGCTTGATTTAAAATTGACAATGAAAGAAGAGTCACTTTTATCACAACATCCAATTCAAAATGCGAAGGCACATGAATGTTACATACGGGCTCGACAGGAATTTTGGAAATTAACGGAAAAAGGCCTTGATAATGCAGTTGTCCTCGCCCAGCGGGCGTTGGATTTGGTGGGCGATAATGGCTTGCTGTATGCCACTTTGAGCGTAGCCAATTTGTTTATTCAACATTATGGGATAAGGCCAGACCATTCTTATTTAGAAAAAGCATATCAATATGCTAAAAAAAGCTTAGAGCTTGATTCTGATTCACCACAAGCTCATTTTGTTCAGGGAATCCTTGCATTCAAAAAGGGTAACCTGCAGGAAGCCTCATACATTTTTAAAAAAGTACTTCATGAAGACCAGAATAATCCGGATGCCTTGCATTTCCTAACGGTTACGTATTGCATGGCAGGAAGACCCGATGCTGCCCGTCCCGTTTTAGAAAGATTATTGCAGGTAGATCCTCTCACTACAAATTCGTATGCATTTCCCGGCGTTATTGAACTTTATAGTGGCAACATTCAAGAATCTTTACCTCCATTTCAAATGTGGTTTCAAATGGATCCTGATGGACCCTTTACCCGGTTTTGGTATTCAAATGCGCTGGCACTTAATAATAAGTTGGAGGAATGCTTTGAAATTCTGGATGGCACTATACAAGAAATGCCTACATTAATATTTGCAAAGTTTGCCCTATTTTTCAAAAGTGCGCTTTTGGGTGACAAGGAAAGTGCTCTAAAACATGCCACTAACGAATTGAAAAATATAGCAGCTTCGCTTGATTATTTACCAAAATTTATGGCATTAAGCTTTGCACTAATAAATGAAAAAGATGAAGCAGTGAACTGGCTTAAAAAAACGCTTGATTTTGGCTATTCGCCGTACCCATTGCTATTGAAACTTGAAATCTTTCATAATGTATTATCAGATCATCCGGGATTTCAAGCTTATATGGAAGAAATAAAAAAACGGTCGGAGCACTTTGCTGTTTAGTATTAAAGACGTTTTTATTAAATAGAATTACTTTTAAAATTAGTTCATTAATTTATGCCTCAAACCCGCCAACTTGCTGCTATCATGTTTACCGACATTGTTGGCTATAGTGCATTAATGGGCGATGATGAACAAAAGGCATTTGATCTTCTCAATAAAAACCGCCAACTCCAAAAAACATCGATCGAACAAAATAACGGGAGACGGATAAAAGAACTGGGAGACGGAGTGCTTGCAAGCTTTTCTACAGTTATTGATGCAGTAAGTAGTGCCTGTGCAATCATGAAGGGCTGCGCAGATATAGAAGGGTTACAACTGCGTATCGGTATCATCTTGGCGATGTGGTGTTTGACAATGATGATGTATTTGGAGATGGTGTAAACATTGCATCGCGGCTGCAGGCACTTGCATCGCCCGGGGGCATCTGGATTTCAGAAGCAGTACATCGAAGTATTTCCAATAAAAAAGAAATCAATTCAAGATTTATTCGGGAAGAAAATTTAAAGCATGTAAAGGAGCCGGTAAAAATTTATGAAGTAATTACAGGTGAACCCATGCACCAATTAAATCCAATACAGGTAGAACCAACCAGAGACAATATAGAAAAAAGCATTGCAGTATTACCCTTTGTAAATCTGAGCAGCGATCCTGAGCAAGAATTTTTTAGCGATGGAATAACTGAAGAGATCATTAACGTGCTGGCACAAATAAAAAAATTAAAAGTAGTTGGACGCACCTCTTCGTTCTCTTTCAAAGGAAAAAATCAGGATTTGAGAATTATTGGACAACAACTGAATGTTAAGCTGATACTGGAAGGCAGTGTTAGAAAATTAGGTAATAAGTTACGTATCACGGTACAGCTTATTGATGTAGAAGATGGCTACCATTTGTGGTCAGAGCGATACGACCGACAGATGGAAGATATTTTTGACATACAGGATGAAATATCGCTTGCTGTTTTAAATGAACTGAAAGTGAAATTATTTGGTCATGAAAAAGACAAGGTGCTTAAAAGACATACCGAGAATACAGAAGCATACCAGCTATACTTACAGGGACGTTTTCATTATAACCAATGGGCAGGGCTTAATGGATACAAAAAAGCTATTGAATATTTTAACCAGGCAATACAAAAAGAACCGAACTATGCTTTGGCATATGCCGGACTTGCTTCCTGTTATTTGAACTTATGGTTCTTTAGCCATCTTCCCCCCGAGGAAAGCTTGCCCCAAATGAAGGATGCGACTTACAGGTCTCTTGCTTTAGATAATAACATTGCAGAAAGTCATGTATCACTTGCAAGAATGAAATGCTGGTACGAATGGGATTTCGCAAAAGCAGAACAGGAGTATAAGAAGGCCATTGAATTAAATCCAAACCACGCTGAAGCTCACGAACAATATGGGATGATGTTGGCACATTTATTAAGAAAAAGCGATGCATTAGCAGAGGCAGAGATTGCGCTTACACTAGACCCTTTTTCACTTATGATCAATTGGGGAGTTGGTTGGATTAACTGGATAGTTGGCAATTATGACCGAGGTATTATACAAGGGAAAAGACTTATAGAGTTCGAGCCTAATTTTTCGGTGGCCATCTTATTCTTGGTAATAATTTATTAACTATTGGAAAATATGAGAAAGCAATTGTTGAATTAAAAATAGCTGTTACCCAGAACTACGGTTCATTTACCCTTGTTTTTATGGGATTGGTATATGGAATAATGGGCGAACACGAAAAAGCAAAGGAGATACTTAATCAGCTGCTGGATATGAGGAAAGTTCAACCT
>JALZIY010000424.1 GCA_030860085.1 Bacteroidota bacterium
GGATACCAGTGCCTTTGATTGGAAGGTAACCAGTAAAAGAATTAGCACTAACGAATACGAATTGCAGTTTTCCGTAAATGGTGCAAATGGCTGGCAATTATATGCGCCTAACCAGGTGTTTAGTGAAGTGGCTACCACCGAATTGCAATTTTCTGATTCTTCAATTCAATTGATCAATACATTTAAAGATTCCGGGAATATAAAAACGGTGCAAAGTTCCATTTTCGAAGGCGAATGGGTTAAGTTGTACGAAAATGCTTCTACCTGGCGCCAATTAATAAAAATAAATGGCCCAATTCCCTCCAGTTTACAAGGTGTACTTCTTTTTACCTATGGACGTGAAGATGAATTTTATCCCGCCACTTCCTTTAATTTTTCTGTACTTCTGGAAGGAGGTGTTTCCTCCACAGCAAGAATTAAAATTTCCAGAATTGATGTAAAAAAGCCGGTTAACGATTGTGGTGATGATGATGCCGCTGATAAAAGTTTAACCGGCATTTTTATACTTGGATTTTTAGGTGGATTAATTGCTTTAATTACACCTTGCGTTTTCCCCTTAATTCCATTAACAGTTTCTTTTTTTACCAAACGTTCCGGCACACGGCGGCAGGGAATTACCAATGCATTACTATATGGTTTTAGCATTTTTATGATCTATGTACTGCTAAGTCTTCCGTTTCATATTGTAGATCAAACAAATCCTGAAATCTTTAATAACATTTCTACCAACGTTTGGGTTAACCTTATATTTTTTGTAGTGTTCATTGTTTTTGCCTTATCATTTTTTGGTTTATTTGAAATTGGCTTACCGAGCGGACTTGCTAATAAAATAGATTCAAAAGCTGGCATCAGTGATATATGGGGAATATTTTTTATGGCCCTGACCCTTGCAATTGTATCTTTTTCCTGTACCGGCCCCATTCTCGGTTCTTTACTGGCAGGAGTAACTAGTAGCGATGGGGGAGCTATGCAATTAAGTTTTGGAATGGGAGGATTTGGATTAGGTCTTGCCTTGCCTTTTGCACTCTTTGCACTTTTCCCCAATTGGTTGCAATCTTTACCAAAATCAGGCGGATGGCTAACAACAGTGAAAGTTGTATTGGGATTTTTAGAATTAGCATTAGCAGTTAAATTTCTTTCCAATGCCGACCTGGTAAAACAGTGGGGCTTTTTAAAACGTGAAGTATTTATTGGTATTTGGGTATTGATTGGTTTTGGTATTGTACTTTATCTTTTAGGCGTTATTAGATTTGGGGGCGCCAAACCAAAACTAACTAAAGTACGTTGGGCCTTTATTATCTTGTTTGCTATTATCACTGCTTATTTAATACCAGGTATTACCAATACAAGAGGAGCTAATCTAAAATTGATCAGCGGTTTCCCGCCTCCAATGTGTTACAGTGTTTACAATCATCCTGTTAACTGCGAAGAGAATATTGAACCACTTAGAAATGATTATGAAGAGGCTTTACGATTAGCTAAACAACAAAACAAACCTATACTTATTGACTTTACAGGCTGGGCTTGTGTAAACTGCCGGAGGATGGAAGAAAAAGTATGGCCCGATCCTGATGTTGCGAGAATGATGAAGAATGATTTTATTGTTGTTTCTCTATATGTGGATGAGCGCAAAAGATTGCCTGCTATTGAACAAATGGAATATATCACACAAGACAGTATTAAAAAAAATATAGTAACGGTCGGAGACAAGTGGGCAAGTTTTCAACTGGAAAATTTTTATAAAACTTCACAGCCGCAATACTGTATTATCAGCCCGGATGAGATGGCATTGACCAAAACAAAATCATACACATCCAGTGCTTCCGAATTTGTAGAATGGTTACAATGCGGACTAGATGCATTTAAAAAAACGGCCAATAAATAACTGGTGTGGGTTTTTATCAGTTGCCTTAAATGATTGTTTTGAACCACAGAGGTACAAAGGCACAGAAATTCACCGAGAATAACTCTGTATTAGCAGTGAATCCTGGTAAAATAAAATAAACTGCTCAATCTTTTAAGCAGGTCAAATATCGGAATCACTGGTGCACGATGGCGAATAACTTACAACAGTACAACTTTGCGACAAAAGATGATGAAAGTTTTACAGCTGGTTACAAAAAATGACTTATTATTTTTAATAGCATAATAAAAAAGGGCTACTTTTTTGTAACCCTTTTTTAGTTCTTCAATTAGGCGCCATTCTTTACCAACCGTCCACGGCAAGCATGTGGTGAGAGATAAAGAATGACTATGCGTTGTCTCGTCTCCATTTATGTAGGGTGTACGGGTGAGGCTATAAAGCAATCTGTTTTTGTATCATCATTTTGCGCAAATTAATTAAGCCATAACGCATACGTCCCAACGCTGTATTGATACTGCAATTAGTTAACGTTGCAATTTCTTTAAAGCTCATATCTGCATAATGACGCAATATAATTACTTCGCGTTGATCTTCTGGTAATTTATCCAGCATATCTCTTACACGGTTGTGGCTTTGCTTTTTCATCATCTTATCTTCAGCGCTTTCTTCAGTAAAGTTCAGCACTTCAAAAATATCCTGATCTTCACCTGTTTTAATAGTAGGGGTACGTTTTACTTTTCTAAAATGGTCCACACAAAGATTATGCGCTATACGCATAGCCCAGGGTAAAAATTTTCCTTCCTCGGTATAACGGCCACCTCTTACTGTATCAATCACCCTGATAAAAACATCCTGGAAAATGTCTTCGGCAAGGTACTTGTCTTTAACTAAAAATAAAATGGAAGTGTACAGTTTGTCTTTGTGGCGTAATACAAGGGCTTCTAAACCGTTGGTATTACCGGCAATAAAAAGTTTAATTAATTCATGGTCGGACAGTCTGGATAAAGTTGTCATAACTTCTACAGTTTAAGGTTATCAAGGGTAAAAGCAAAAAAAATAAGAAAACGGGTAGAAGTCAGACCAATAGGCGAGGTGAGATTTTATTGATTGATAGTACAGAAATTTGTGTAGTAAAAATATACTTCTTTTTTAAAAAAAGCAAAAACACATTTTTTTTATTATCCTCTTTTTGTGAAATAACTGTTAAGGATTAGTAGGCTAAATTAATTAGTAAGCTACATTTGTTGGGATATGAAACACGTAGCGGAAAAAAAGAATAAGAAGGCTATAGGTTATAGTTTACAGTCGATCGTTATAAAAGGTGCCCGGGTTCATAATTTAAAAAATGTTGATGTTAGTTTCCCGCGCAATAAATTAATTGTTGTAACGGGCGTTTCTGGTTCTGGAAAGTCTTCATTGACAATTGATACATTATATGCAGAAGGTCAACGACGTTATGCAGAAAGTTTGAGCGCATACGTACGCCAATTTCTTAATCGCATGGATAAGCCCGATGTGGATTACATTAAAGGATTGTCACCCGCTATTGCTATTGAGCAAAAAGTAATTACCCGCACACCCCGCAGCACCGTCGGCAGTATGACAGAAATTTATGATTACCTGCGTCTGCTATATGCAAGAATTGGAAAAACAATTTCACCCATCTCCGGGAAAGAGGTAAAAAAAGACGATGTAAAAGATGTAGTGGAAATGATTAAGGTCTTGAAGGAGGGAACGAAGGTTTATATCTTAAGTCCTTTCAAACAGCATCGCAATCGTGAGGTAAAAGAAGAAATGAGCATACTGATGCAGAAAGGTTTTTCCCGCATGTATATTCGTCAATCCTCAAAGATTAATGATGAAGCAGGTACAATTCTAAGGATTGAAGATGCCTTGTTATTTCCTGAATCAGCATTAATAGACAAATTCACCATTCACCATTCACTATTCACTCCTTACGTTCTCATAGATCGTATAGTAGTAAAAGAATTAAATGAAGATGATGAACACAGACTAAGCGATTCCGTTGGCACTGCCTTTTATGAAGGAGAAGGTGATATATATGTAGAAGTTGATACTGCCGATGGCGGCATAAGCGGAAAGAAATTAGAGCATTTTAATAACCGCTTTGAATTGGATGAAATTAAGTTTGAAGAGCCGGTCCCCAATCTTTTTTCTTTTAATAATCCGTTTGGGGCCTGCCCTACCTGCGAAGGATTTTCCATGGTGCTTGGTATTGATGAAGACCTTGTAATTCCTAATAAATTATTGAGTGTGTATGAGGGTGCCATTGCACCATGGAAGGGAGAAAAGTTAGGTAAGTGGAAAGATGATTTTATTAAAGCTGCCCGCAAATTTAATTTCCCGGTGCATAAGCCCATTATTGATTTGACTGAACAACAATACCAAACGCTTTGGAAGGGTAATGAATATGCAGAGGGCATTGATAATTTTTTTAAAGAGGTAGAAAGAAATCTGTACAAAGTGCAGTACCGTGTGATGTTGAGCCGTTACCGCGGCAGAACAAAATGCCCCGATTGTGATGGATATAGGTTGCGCAAAGAAGCCTTGTATGTAAAAATTCAGGGCAAGCACATTGGTGAATTAGGTCAACTGCCGGTGAAAGATTTGAAAATTTGGTTCGATAATGCTGTTCAAAAATTTACCGAATTTGAAACCATTGTTGCCAAACGAATTCAAATAGAGATTACACATCGCATTGATACTCTATTAAAAGTTGGTTTAGGATATTTAACCATTAACCGGTTGGCTAATACCTTAAGCGGCGGCGAAAGCCAGCGCATTCAATTAACCCGTAGTTTAGGAAGCAATCTTACTAATTCCCTATATATTTTAGATGAGCCTTCTATTGGCTTGCATTCACGTGATACGCAGAATTTGATACGCGTATTAAAAGAATTGCGTGACCTGGGTAATACTGTGGTGGTTGTTGAGCATGATGAAATGATGATGCGGAAAGCAGACTATATTATTGACATGGGCCCGCTGGCTTCTCATTTGGGAGGCGAGGTAGTAGCTGCAGGCAACTATGATGAGATCATTGCGAACGCAGATAGCTTAACCGGGAAATATTTAAAAGGTGAACTAAAAATTGATCCGCCTAAAGTGGTAAGAAAATGGAATCATTCCATTGTAGTAGAAGGAGCAAGACAACATAATTTAAAAAACATTACAGTTGAGTTTCCGCTGAATGTTTTATGTGTGATAAGTGGTGTAAGTGGTAGTGGTAAAACCACATTGGTTAGGCACATACTTTACCCGGCTATACAAAAAGTAAAAGGTGAGGCCGGCGATAAAATAGGATGGCATAAAGCTATAACAGGCGAAGTAGATTTAATTACTGCAGTTGAAATGGTGGATCAGAATCCGATAGGGAAATCATCACGCAGTAATCCTGTAACGTATATACAGGCGTGGAATCATATACGGGATTTGTATGCATCGCAACCGCTGAGTAAGATACGTGGTTTCCAGGCCAAGCATTTTTCGTTTAATGTAGATGGTGGCCGTTGCGATGCCTGTAAAGGAGAAGGAGAAAAAATAGTTGAAATGCAGTTTTTGGCAGATGTGCACCTTACCTGCGAAGTGTGTAATGGAAAAAGATTTAAGGAAGAAGTGTTAGATGTACAATACAAAGGAAAAAATGTATTTGACGTTTTGCAAATGAGTGTTGATGAAGCGGTTGATTTTTTTTCCGCGCCACAAGCTGGCGGAGGAGGCCGGGAGGGAATCGCCATTGTAAATACTATAAAACCCCTCAGCGATGTTGGATTGGGTTATGTAAAATTGGGGCAATCATCGGATACGCTTTCCGGTGGTGAGGCGCAGCGTGTAAAGCTGGCTTCATTTTTAGGCAAGGGGAAATCAGCCGGCAAGGTTTTATTTATTTTTGATGAGCCGACTACAGGCTTACATTTTCATGATATAAAAAAATTATTGGCCTCTTTTAATGCATTGATTGACCAGGGACATTCCATTATTGTAATTGAACACAATATTGATGTCATTAAAAGCGCTGATTGGGTAATTGAACTTGGACCTGAAGCAGGCGATGGTGGCGGTTATTTAGTATATGCAGGAAAACCTGCAGGACTTAAAAACATTGAACAAAGTTGGACCGGTCAGTTTATATAATATTTTTACCCCATTAA
>JALZIY010000429.1 GCA_030860085.1 Bacteroidota bacterium
TTTCCAAACGTACTGTAGCGATGGATTTGGAAAGAAAAAGGGTCAAAAAAACGAATGCAGGTCTGTTAGTCATTTGAGCTCTAAATGGTTAATCCTATAAAAAAATTTATGAGAACCATGATGCACTTCTAAACCAAATTTATGGTGCAATGGAAAATTTTCTGGATGAAAAAGCGACTCAAAGAAAATGTAGGACATGGAACGCAGGCTTCAATTGCTTCAGAGAGCAAGAACAATTTGATGCTATAATTTTATTACAGGAAGATGAGGACTCAGAAAACTTCGTGCTAAAAAATAATAACCTTGCTTCCGTTAAATTTTCGCCGGAGTTTATTACCAATAAAACTCAAACAATCTAAAACCCACATTCTTACTTCACTGTTTCAGAAAGACAAGCTTCTGCTGATCAGGCGGAAGTATATCAGGTTGTTCCTCCGCCGGTCAAATCATATCATGATCCGTTTGCTTATTTAGCTGCTGTAGTCCGCAGAGAGGTTATGATGAAACCGACAGATCTTTCTTCACTGCAAAATAATATGATCGTCATGGAGATCCTGGAAGCAGCAAAAGAATCTGCCAGGCAAGGGAAGGTTATTTATCTGAAAAAATAGACTTTAATTCAGGATAATTTTTAGCATCAAAACATAAATTTTGTTGCAGCAGAAATTATATTATTTGCAGATTCTTCATTTGGAAAACCAAATCGGATATGGACAGTTTGCTAAATACTTTTCTCTTTTAAGAAGAATGTATTTCAAATTTCGGAATGAAGAAGCAATACAAAAGCTGCATAAATTCTGTATAATTATCAATATTATTTATTGCAAACATTCATAAAGAAACACCATAAGATTCTGTAAAAGCTGCTTGCGCATAACCAAAGGATGCAAAGGCAAATCCTTTATCGCCCCAGTTTGTGCCCCAGCTATTACGAACAATAAATGCTTTTGAAGTGTAGCCAACAATGGCAACGGCGTGGCCGCCACGAGCTGTTTGCGGCTGGTAGGTTTCCAGTTTGCCATTATTATCTGTAGCGCTATCCCAGGTGGCATCAACATCAAGCCGGGTTAATATTGGTCCCTTTGTGGCAAGCCAGGTACGCCAGTTTCCAAGATTGTTCCCAAGATTAAAATAGCTGGCAATTTTAAGTTGTGCTGCAATAGCATAAAAAGTCTTCGCAGGATTGGGATATAGCTGCCCGGTATTGAATGGCAGAAGGTCATCGAGCACAGATCCATATTTACGGGCAATATCCAGTGCTGCCTTTAGGCTGGTACCATCTTCTTCAATAAAAGTGGTAGGTTGATTAATAAATTCATCCGTTTCCTTGGCTGCCATCCAAATAAAACGTGGAGACAAAAGTTGATTTTTTTGAATGCGGCCCGCTTTAAAAAACACCCATCGTAATACTGAATCTGCTGTTGCCCATCCAACACAGGAACCTGTTGATCCCTGGTCATTAATTTTCCACCATACTTCGCGTAAGTCTTTCGTGGAGGGAATAGCTGCGGTTACGCCAAGCACTCCCGCATCGCTTGCATTTTCATAACTCCAGTCCCTTTCTAAATTCTTGGAGGGGAGAACGTTTAAGATTCTGCGTGTGTTTTTATTACTGGAGCTACTGCGATCAGGTATATCACTTACAACTGAAGGTTTCTTGGCTTTTTTGCTTGTGCGGGTTTTGGTTGCCATGGCTTTATTTTTGGTGAATGTGATGTGCTATTCTTTTTGCTTATAGTTCTTCAACTATACTTCTTCACTTTATTATCACAGGGCGTGTAGGGAATGGAATTTTGGATGAGAGGCATTATATTCTATGCTAAATCTATTAAACCTTTATTGAAGTGCCAATTATTGTTCGTTAGTTAAAATTATCTCATGCTATTTTTCAAATAAATTTGATGAAAGGCATAATCCAAAGACTTTAATATATTCTCACACAAAGGATTATTAAATTCTGTTTCTTTTTTGTAAATTATATTTAATCAGAAACTCGATCAATGGTTTAGCTGATAAATATTTCTGTTTTTTTTTAAAATAATTATGCAAATAATACAATCTATTCAAAACCGGATTTACGAAATAAGAGGCGAAAGGGTAATGTTGGATTTCGATATTGCCCAACTTTATGAAGTGGAAACAAAAGCCTTAAATCAGGCTGTAAAGTGTAATTTAAAAAGATTTCCAGAAGATTTTATGTTCCGACTTACCCTTGCCAAATGGGAAGCAATGCGGTCGCAATCTGTGACCGCATCCCAAGACACTATTTCTTGAGGTCACAATCTGTGACCACCTACGAACCGAATAAAGTACAGGTCACAAATTGTTACCACGTCTCAGCAAAGCGACGCAAGGATAGCACTCCTTATGCCTTCACAGAACAAGGGTTTGCTATCCTAAGTGGCATCCTCAATTCCGACAAAGCCATCAATATGAATATTGCCATTATGCGGGCTTTTGTTGAAGTGAGAAAAATTTTACTAAAGCAAACTGATTTGAAAGAACAACTGAAGGAAATAAAAGAAAGGTTAGGTGAACACGATGCTCAGCTAAACCAGATTTATGATGCCATGGAAAACTTGTTAGATAAAAAAGTAGCCGAAAGAAAATGGCAGGACAGGGAAAGAATTGGATTTAAGTGATGAAAATAATAAACGATTGTATATTTAAGAAAAGCCCAGTGCACCAGTGATCAGTTTTATTCTAAATAATAATCTTGTAAC
>JALZIY010000432.1 GCA_030860085.1 Bacteroidota bacterium
TTTCATTTGGGTATAGAGTTTTTTTTCAAGTGAATGTTCCAATCTTTTCCGTTTCTAATATTAAAAGAGTCAGCAAAATTTCCCATATTAATGGCTAATGAAAAATTCATTAAACTGTTTACATAGGCCATGGTTTCACCCTCCTTTAGATTACCAAATGTTTTTACAAAAGGAACCACACCCTGGTACACCAACGAATCTTTGTTGAATATTTTAACATCAATCTTTTCGGCGGTAAGAATGTTTAATTTTTTCAGGAAGCTGTCATGAATATTTGACCATACATTGCCATACTGAATATCAAGGACAGGAATATTTCCTTTTATAGAATTGTTTTCTATTACAGGTTTTTGATATTCTAATAATGTTAATGATGTTGTAAGCAAAGGGCCTACTTCTTCAAAAGATATTTTCCCCGATGCCAGGCTTGCAGCCGTGTAAGCGTAAACATCACGTCCGTGAAAAGTATAGGAACTGTCAGAATTATTTCTTCTATTGGTTTTCTCATCAATCTGCCTTACGGCTTCAATCTTTAAAGCATCACTTACAAGCGTCAGTGTGCCATTATCCGGTGTTACAAAATAATGTCCTGATTTTGATCTCATTACTATTGATTTTCTTTCTGTTCCTACGCCCGGGTCAACCACTGAAACAAATACGGTACCGGAAGGCCAATATGATGCTGACTGGTGGAGACGGTAAGCAGCTTCCCATACATCATAAGCAGGTATATCATGCGTGAGGTCGAACAATTGAAGATCAGCATCTATACTATGCGCTACGCCCTTCATGGCATTTACAGCGCCGTCTTTTGTTCCAAAATCTGTTTGAAAAACGATGGCTGATTTTTTTTCATCGCAAGCAATGAAAATGTGTGTAAGGCAAAGAACACAGACAAGTTTTTTTATATCTTTCAACATAACGATGATCCAATCAATGAACACTCTGCAATAACTTAAAGCGAATTATAATAGGCTACCAGCTTAATGACATCTTCTTCTTTTTTCAGATTCAGTTTTTGTGTAGATATGTAATTTGCAGTGGCAGCCAATAGTTTGAGCAAGTTGCCATTGTTCTTTTCCAGTTTGAAAATCTCCCCGTTCAAATACAAATAATACAGTTCAACCTTTGTGTAAATTCTTGTAATATTGGTGGTATTATAAGGTTTATCATCAAACCATTGAATTGCATAATATTTTAATAACGTTGCCTTTCCCTCAGACAATACCTGGTAAAAACTTTTATCATTTTGTTTATTGATAAATGGATAACCATTCTTAAAGATGGCCCCACTCCATGTAGCATCGTAACTGTCAAAAATAATTTGGGATATTGGTATAGCACAGATAAGATCCTGTCCTTTCACGGTGTAAATAAATCCATTCGTTAGAAGGTCAATGCGCCCCTTAACACGATTATACACTTTTCCATCTCTTGTTTTTACTAAAACCAGGCAATTCTTTTCAGGAAGAGTGGTGGAACCCACTTCAGTAAAACTCGTTTTTCTCTGAACGAACGTTCCATCCTGTTCCTTGAGATAAAAATCTTCATTGACTTTGGTCTCTATGGACTGGGAAAAAGAAGGAAGACTGGATCGAATTATTAAGATCACAAAGAGAATTTTTTTCATCTTTTATTATTTTAAAAGAGGATTGACAATCAATGATCATTAAGTGGCAAGCCTCTTCGCTGAAACTCTTTCCAGTTCAGGTATTCATCCCCTTTTCGTTGTTCAACCATGGTTATACAATTTTCCACCGGGCAAATTAACTGGCAAAGATTACAACCTACACATTCCTCTTCTTTAATGGCATAAGTATTATAAGGCTTGCCATACGTAAGACTAATGGCCTGGTGTGCCGCATCTTCGCAAGCGATGAAACACAGACCGCAATGAATACATTTATCCTGGTCGATGTTGGCTACATGATGGTAATTAATATCAAGGTCTTCCCAATGTGTAAGTGTGGGAACTGACTTACCTATAAAATCATTAATTGTTGCAAACCCTTTTTCATCCATCCAGTTATTCATCCCATCGCACATATCCTCCACAATACGAAAACCATGTTTCATAGCGGCTGTACATACCTGCACAGTCGTAGCGCCTAACAACATAAATTCCACTGCATCTTTCCATGTGCTGATACCACCTATTCCAGATACAGGTACTTTTCTTGTTGTATCATCTTGTGCAATAGTGGCTAAAAATTTTAAGGCAATCGGTTTTACAGCAGGACCGCAATAGCCGCCAAAAACAGATTTACCTGCTACATAAGGATTTGGTACAAATGTGTCAAGATCGATTCCAGTTACAGATTGAATAGTATTGATCAGTGACAAAGCACTGGAGCCTGCTTCCACCGCTGCCTTTCCTGTAGGCACAACAGAATGTACATTAGGTGTGAGCTTTGTAATAACGGGTATGCTTGCCTTTTCCATTACCCACTCCACCACCATTCTTGCTATCTCAGGGTCTTGTCCAACGGCAGCACCCATGCCTCTTTCATTCATGCCATGCGGACAACCAAAATTTAATTCCAGCCCGTGTGCACCGGTATCTTCTACTTGCGCTATTAGTTCATGCCATTTTTCTTTTGTGTTGTCCGCCATTAACGAAACAACCATCGCACGATCAGGAAAAAGCCTGATGCATTCTGCAATTTCACGGAGGTTCATATCTAACGGACGATCAGAAATCAATTCAATATTATTAAAACCCATTATACGAGTGCCATTATAGTTCACTGCTGAATATCTTGAAGAAACATTCTTTACCTGCGTACCCAATGTTTTCCATACCACACCGCCCCACCCTGCCTCAAAAGCACGAAGCACATTTATTTTTTTATCGGTTGGTGGCGCACTGGCTAACCAAAAGGGATTTGGCGATTTGATGCCGAGAAAATTTGCACTGATGTCTGCCATAAAAATTTTTTATAAGATTTCGCCACGAAGGCACAAAGACACGAAGTATCACAAAGGTTTTGGCTCCTGCAGCTTTGTGCCTTCGTGTCTTTGTGGCTCAATTGTGTTTGATAGATTTAAGTATTCTAAAATTGCTGCTGCTCCTTCCTTTCCCGCCTGTACTGCATCTACCACTTCCTTTCCGCCATTCACACAATCACCACCAGCAAAAACCCCTGGGATATTTGTAGCATTTTTGTTGATGACAATTTTACCATTTGAATTTTGTATCTCGTTTTGATCAACCAAATTTTTGAAAGGTATTTGTCCGGCTGCTTTAATAACCATATCAACTTCAAGTGAAAATGTTTTACCTGTATCTACCGGTGCTCTTCTTCCAGATGTATCGGGCACGCCTAATTCCATAATACTGCAAATAAGTGATTTCACATTTCCATTTTCGCCAATAATTTCTTTTGGCGCCGCCAGCCAATGAATAATACATCCGTCTAATTTTGCGAGGTCTAATTCTGCCTGTGTACAAGGCATTTCTTCTTCTGTTCTTCTATAAAGAATGGTTACTTCTTTTGCGCCCAGACGTTTTGCCTGTGTAGCTGCATCAATGGCTGTCATTCCTAAACCGATAACAGCCACTTTATCTCCAACGGGTATTTGATTAAATGCTTGCGATCTAAGGTTATAAATAAACTCGATGGCATCAACGACACCTTCCAGTTCTTCACCGGGTATTTCTAATTGCCTGGCTAAGCCAACACCAATGCCAAGAAACACTGCATCATATTGCTC
>JALZIY010000386.1 GCA_030860085.1 Bacteroidota bacterium
GCCATTTTCTCCTTTTTGCAAAAGCGGAGAATCGATCGTCATTAAATATTGCAGACCTTGTGCTATGCCGGTTGTAGGTATTACCTGCATTCCGGTGGCGCTGCTTTGATGAATTATTTTTGGCTTATCTGCAGCTCTTGAATTAGGATGTGAATAATAACTTCTGCCACCTGTAAACGGATCATCCGCTTTTGTAAGTAATTGAAGCATTAATTCATAAGGCGTCCATCCCATGCCTAAGAGCATACTTTCATCGCGGTAATAAGGGCTAACCCAATCGTAAGGTTTTAATTGAAAAGCCGTAGCTAACTGTATAGCTTCATGTCCCCGGCTTGTAGAATGTACATATTTTGTTATGGATCGATTTGCCTCGTAAGTCTCTGCCATTATTTTAGCCGAATACATTAAACGGTAGGCATGCAGTAAAAGATTACGATCAATCATTATAATTAAAAAACAAATGTAAGCTTTGAAAAAAATTGAAATAAAAAAAGCCGCTCTGCTGCTATAGCATAATTGTAATAATCATTTCTCCGTTAGGAGAAAAATATCTATAGAAATAATTATCGGAATTTGTTTGACTCCGTACGGAGTCAAATTTTCTTAAATAAACGCAATTCTACAAATATTAAACCTCTACGAGGTCTCTTTCCAGCCATGTTTCGCAGAATATTCCTCGTGCACTAAATTCTTTGCAACAGATATAATTTTTAATTCGAGTAGTTCTTTTTCAACTAGTTTTCTGACAAGACAGTCTTGACTTTTAGCTTCAGTATCCTATTTCACTTCCAACGCAAACAAAGATTCATCCTCCATAAAAGCTTCAATCTCATCTCCCACTACTAACTCACCTACACCTGCGGGAGTGCCGGTAAAAACAAGATCACCAATATTTACCGAAAAGTAATTTGAGATATAAGAAACGATGTAATCAAAATCGTAAATCATTTCTTTTGAATTCCCTTGCTGAACTAACTCTTTGTTTTTATACAAGGCAAAATGAATTTCTTTTTTATTTTTCACGTTAGTAAAAGGAATCCATTTGCCGATGGCAGCAGAATTATCCCATGCCTTTGCTTTTTCCCATGGCAAACCCTTTTCCTTTAACTCGTTTTGAATATCACGTGCTGTAAAGTCAATACCGGTAGTTACTGCATCATAATACTTGTTGGCAAACTTATCCTGGATGTATTTCCCATTTTTTGAAATGCGTAAAACTAACTCACATTCATAATGCAGTTCATTGGTAAATTCCGGATAGTAAAAAGGCGTATGTGCCTGAAGTAAAGCACTTTTAGGTTTCATGAAAATGACTGGTTCATCGGGAATAGCATTTCCTAATTCCTTAGCATGGTCAGCGTAATTACGACCTACACAAAATATTTTCATAACAGAAAGATGGTTTAAAGTAATACATCGGATACTTACATTGAAAGTAGTTTATCCGTTATATTCAGGCCTTAAATAGAATTGGAATTTAAAAAAGTTATTTGAGTTGGTTCGCTAAAATAAGTATTTACCAGCATTTATCATAACGAAAACTCAATCTTATTTACCAGGTTCATTGCAGCCTCAATACCTGCGGTAGAAAAACTTTCAATAACTTCTACGGCTTTATCAATTTTAAGTTTCACCATTGGCTCTTCCTCTGTTACCCATTTACCTAAAACAAAATCTGATTGCTTTCCTTTGGGAAAAAGATTACCAATACCGAAACGCAGTCTGGCATACTCCGTGGTACCTAAAGTATTCTGAATATCGCGTAAACCATTATGGCCAGCATCACTGCCGGCGGGCCTTAGCCGAAGCTTGTTAAGAGGCAAAGCCAGCTCATCCACTACCACCAATAAATTTTTGATTTCTATTTTCTCTTTGTCCATCCAGTATTTTACTGCCTTACCGCTAAGGTTCACGTATGTAGTTGGACAAATACAAACAAAGCTTTTACCTTTCCATTTTACTTCAGCCTTGTAAGCAAGTCTGCCTGTTGTAAATTGTCCTCCATGTTTTGTAACAAAAGCCATTACAACATCAAAGCCTATATTATGACGTGTATGCGCATATTCAGCACCCACATTTCCCAAACCAACAATTAAAAATTTATTCATACGGCTGCGTATATCGCTTGATGCAAATGATAAACCCGCTCCCAATAATTTAGAAAGCGGGTAGAAAAAATAACCAGTTTATTTTTTACCTCCTTTTGCAGGAGCAGCAGCTTTTGCCGGTGCGGCAGCTTTAGTTGGCGCCGCTGCGGCCACTGCAGGCACCGCTCCCTTGGCAGCAACTGCACCTGGGACGGCAGTCTCTGTTGTAGCGTCTTCCTGGCGAAGTGCACGGGTAGTAACTACCGATACAATAGGAATTCGTGGCGAGTTTAGCACTTCATAATTCTCATCTTTTACATCCTCTACACGCAGGTTTTCACCAATTTCTAATTTGTCAACAGCTACTTCAATCTGCTCTTTCAAATGTTTTGGATAAGTTTTAATTTTCAACGACTTCATTTTGGTTACCATACGACCACCCTCTTTTACACCGGCAGCAATGCCTGTAAACTTTAAAGGAATGGAAGCCACTACTTTTTTATCCTCCACTAATTCAAGCAGGTCAACATGTATCAGTTCATCAGATACTTTGCCAAACTGCAAATCTTTTAAAATACAGCGATAGGTAGTACCATCTACTGTTACATCTGCCAACTGAAATTCTGGTGTATAAACGAGCGAACGTAAAGCTTTTGCCGGAGCCAAAAAATTGATCTCCTTAGCACCCCCGTAAATTACACCAGGCACAAGTTCCTGAGAGCGAAGCTGGCGGGTGGCTGACTTGCCATATTCGGTCCTCAGTTGTCCTTCGATTGTAATTGTTTTCATTTTTTATATTTGTTTTATTGTTTGCCCTCTGTCTCCCTAAAGGGAGGACTTAGGTTTAAATTTCTTTTTTCACTTCGCCGGTATAGAATTTTTTTTATCAGCATCATACATATATTCATCTTCTGTTGTGTCACTCACTGCATCGGTTGGTAATTCTATTGAGCCTGCCCTACAGTACAATTGTCGCCTTGAGTATTTACCCATCTTACATTCTAAAACTCTAAGATTCCTCCGCAGCCTGTGCTGAGGTAACGAAGTATCGGAATGACAGAGCAAAATGACTATTTGTATAAAGAAGCTACTTACACTATGCTCATACAATTGTTGCAGTACCAGTGTGCGACGCCCGTCCGAACGGTTCATCCGGGCGGACAACATAAGCTAAATAGTAGCAATGCAGTTTAGTACATAATTCATCAACTTTATTTAAAGAACTAATTGAAAGAAAAAGTTTCCCCGACCTAAGTTCCCCCACCGGGGGACAGGGGGCTTTACATATCCCTCCGTTGCGAATGAATAAACAGATTATTAATACTCTTGTTTTCAAAGGCATTGCGGATTGCTACTGCAAACAATTCGGCAACCGAAATAACTTCGATCTTGGTTGATTTCTTTTGTAAAGGAATTGTATCGCAAACAATCAATTCTTCCAGTTCACTTTCTTCAATATTTTGATAAGCGTTGCCGCTTAATACCGGGTGTGTAATTAATGCCCTTACACTTTTTGCACCTTTTTCTTTTAAAAGAGCTGCGGCTTTTTTTAATGTGCCTGCCGTATCACATATATCATCTATGATCACTAAATCTTTGTCAATTACATCGCCTATTACCACCATGCTGGAAATTTCGTTGGCACGTTTGCGGTGCTTATCGCAAATGACCATTTCGGCTTCGAAATAAGAGGCAATTTCCCTGATGCGGTTTGTTGCGCCCACGTCAGGGGCGGCGAAGGTAAGATTTTCGAGTTTAAGCAATGTTATATAAGGTATAAAAACTGCCGAGCTATCGAGGTGATCCACAGGAATATCGAAATATCCCTGGATTTGGGGTGCATGAAGATCCATGGTAATTACCCTGTCGGCACCGGCGGCAACAAGCATATTGG
>JALZIY010000456.1 GCA_030860085.1 Bacteroidota bacterium
GTTATATGTTATCTATTTATACAGGCAAATGGAAGTTATGAATATGGGTGCCTTGTTTTTTGCAATGCCAATGACGCCTAAATGGACTTCCACAGATTTCATTTTGATGTTTTTAATGTGGCTGGTAATGATGATTGCAATGATGACTCCTTCTGTTGCTCCCTTGATATTACTTTTTACAAAAGTTAACCGGCAAAGAAAAAACCAACAAAGTCCCTTCGTTAATACTTCTTACCTGTTCATGGGATATTTTATGGTGTGGGGTGGCTTTAGCCTTGCTGCTACTTTATTGCAATGGCTGTTGCAGCAGGTATCATGGCTTAATCCAGACATGATAATAACCAATAAAATTTTCGGATCAATTATTTTAATAGCAGCCGGAGTTTTCCAGTTTACACCTTTAAAACAAACTTGCTTAGACTTTTGTAAATCACCGCTTGAGTTCATCTACAAACACTGGAAAGAAGGAAAGAAAGGAGCTATAAAAATGGGAATTCAAAATGGTATTTATTGTGTGGGGTGTTGTTGGGTGTTAATGGTTTTGCTTTTTGTTTCAGGGGTGATGAATATACTGTGGGTGGCGCTCATTGCATTATTTGTACTTATAGAAAAAGTATCTGCAAAATCTAAATGGATATCTTTTTCCGCCGGGGCCTTATTAATAATATATGGTGTGCTAGTAATTGCGTTATGACTGCTGCTATTTAAAATACGTATAAAAGCGTTGGTTTAAGCCAGCTGCATAATTTCGCCAGGTCCAGGATCAGAACACTAATGCTTACAATTTTATTAGCTCAATTCCAGCCTGATGCGATACCAGGGTTTTGCTTAATTTTGAACGCTTCTGTTTAATTATAAAAAATGATTAAATACTTTGTTTTCATTTTTACTCTTTGCATCAGTATAAATTTGTGGGGCCAGCATCCCTTTCTTCAAAATCTACAGTCTTTTTGTGGAAAATCGTATGAGGGAAAAACAATATTTCCACTTGATGCTAAAGATCCTTTCGCAGGAAAAAGATTATCCATTCACTTTCAGAAATGCGAAGAACGTGGAGTCCGTATTCCTTTTTTTGTAGGAGAAGATAGCTCACGCACGTGGGTACTTACAATTGATTCTATTGGCTTGTTGCTAAAACACGACCACCGTCATAAGGATGGCACGCCGGACTCAATTACACTTTATGGAGGTTACGCAAAGGCCTCACAAAATAAATATGAACAGTTTTTTCCTGCAGATCCCTATACCGCTAAATTAATACCGGCTGCAGCCACCAATGAATGGAACTTTGTGTTGAGCAGGGATAGAAAAAAATTAAGCTATATTTTGCGTCGGGATGGCAAGCTGAGATTTCATGCTGATTTTGATTTGACCAGGCCCGTAAATAAATAAAATTTTCCAACCGAGGCAAAGAATCAGCGCTTGCTACAGCTATAGGAAAAGACTGCAAAGAAATTTTATCTGTAGTTATTTATACTATTGGCATTGCGCTTAATTTTATCAATCTATTTTTGGGATTTACATTGTACATCGTTGTTGCAGATATTTGATTTATCCCCGGCAGGAGGATTGAAAAAAGATTACAAACATGTGCCAGATAATAATATATATAAAGCTGGTCTCAGACCAACGGTAGAGAAGGCGAGCAAAAAATCAATACCTTAGACCGTAAACTTTTTATCACTTAGTTTAACACTCATAATAACTGTTTATGAATAAATTAATAGTTACCATACTCAGTCTTGCTATCTGTTTATTTACAACTGCACAACCTACCTATTTTTATCCGCAAGGCGGAAAAATGAATGCAATTATCCCAACACCGGAACAATTTTTGGGATACCCCATTGGCTCGCATCATACACGCCATGATAAACTTGTGGAGTATATTAAAGAATTAGATAAATTATCTGATCGTGTAACAGTGCAAAAAGTTGGTGAAACCTATGAACATCGCCAGCAAATAGCTGCCATATTTACTTCTGCTTCTAATCATACCCGGCTGGAAGAAATTCGTAAAACACATTTAGCAGGACAATTAACCGGTGCCACAGAAAATGTTCCGCTGGTTATTCAATTAGGCTATAATGTACACGGCAACGAACCTTCAAGCAGTGAAGCTGCCATGCTTACCGCTTATTATCTAACGGCATCCGAAGAGCCGGAAACAATAAAGTGGTTAGATCAAATGGTGATGCTGATGGATCCAAATATTAATCCTGATGGCAGGGACCGCCACAGCAACTGGGCAAACATGCACAAAGCAAGCCCGCCTGTTGGCGATCCGCTGGATCGTGAGCATACAGAAGTGTGGCCGGGCGGCAGGTTCAATCATTATTGGTTTGATATGAACCGCGACTGGTTTTTAGCTATTCATCCTGAAACAAGAAACCGTCTGCGGTTTTTTCATCAATGGCGACCGTATGTGCAAACAGATCATCATGAAATGGGCTCTAACAGCACTTTTTATTTTGATCCGGGAAAAAGCAGCAGCAATAACCCGGTAGTGCCGGATGATTTGTACAATATTATCTATCCCAAATTCGGGCAATATTTTTCAGAGGCTTTGAATAAAATAGGTTCAATGTATTTTACCAAAGAAGCTTTTGATAAACTATATCCGGGCTATGGCTCCAGCTATATTAACTTTTATGGAGGTGCCGGATTTTTATTTGAACAGGCAAGTTCCCGCGGACACGTACAGGAAACATCCACCATTCCCCTGACTTTTGCATTTACTATACGAAATCAATTTATTTCTTCATTAACAACCATAAGAGCTTCACTTGCAGAAAAAACCCATCTTTTAAAAATGCGTGCAGCATTTTACCGCTCCTCTGCTGAAACTGCAAAAAAATCTCCAGTCAAAGCCTATGTATTTGGCGATGCCAATGATGAAACAAGAACAAAAGCTTTTGTGGATCTTTTATTGACGCACCAAATTGATGTGTATGATGTTGCGAATGCTGCGGTTTATAATGGTCAGCGTTTTGAAACAGCAAAATCATTTATAGTTCCGGTAGATCAGCCGAATTATATTATGATCCGTTCCGTATTTGAAAAAGGAATTACTTACACTGACAGTTTATTTTATGATGCTTCTACATGGTCCCTCATTCATGCTTATGATTTACCTTATGCAGAATTGAAAACCACAGTTCCACGTGGTAAAAAAATCACTTCGGTTACACAAGCTGCAAGCCCGGTAGAAAGAAGTGACTATGCTTATGTATTCGATCTGAGGGATTACAATGCACACAAAGCTATTTATCTGTTACAATCGAAAGGAGTAATTGTACAATCCGCATTCAGGCCGTTCACGGCAACAATCGCCAATACACCAAAAAGTTTTGGTTATGGAAGTGTAATAATTCCTGTGCAACTGCAAAAAATATCTGCTGATTCTATTTTTAAAATAGCTACTGAAGCCGGTAATAGCAGCAATGTAAAAATTTACAGCCTTGGCTCAGGGTACAATACAGGCGGGATAGATTTAGGAAGTGGTTATGTACGCACATTACGGACACCAGAAGCAATGATGCTGGTTGGGCAGGGAGTGGCACCTGCGGAAGCAGGCGAAATATGGCATTTGCTTGATCAGCGTATAGGAATGCCAATCACTAAACTGGACATTACAAATTTTGTAAGAGCTAATTTAAATCGATATAATACTATTGTTATGGTATCGGGTATTTATACGGCTTTAGATAAACCTGCCACCGATAAATTAAAGGTATGGTTGCAAAACGGCGGTACCTTAATTACATTAAAAACAGCAAGTGAATGGGCAATAAAACAAGGATTTACAAAAGAAAAATTAGTTACGCCTGATACAACAAAACCTAAAACAACGCCGCGATTTAATTATGATGATGCAGTAAGTATTGAAGGAGCAAAGGCATTGGGGGGTTCTATTTTTGCTGTTGACCTGGATACCACCCATCCGGTAGGATTTGGAACCACGAATCGCAAGATTTCAGTTTATAAAAACGGACAAACAATTTTTTTACCCAGCGCCAATACTTACAGTACCGTAGCACAATACACCAACAACCCATTAATTGGAGGTTATTTGCATGCTGCTTCTTTAAAAAAAATAAAGGGTAATGCAGCTATAGTGGTTGGAGCAGAAGGTAGCGGAAGAGTGATTTTTTTTGCAGACAATCCAAACTTCAGGGGCACCTGGTATGGAACGAACAAGCTATTTTTAAATGCATTGTTCTTTGGGAGTCATATGAATGTTCCTGCAGTTGCTGAATAATAAATTACATCAAGGCGTTTGTTGTTTTGGCTTACGAAAATAAGAATGAAAAACAACCCGCGTTTATAAAGAACGATCACTGAGCGCTTCGGACGTATGCGGCTCAGGAACAAATACAATTTTCTCTGAACTTTTGAATATTTTATGCCCAAGGAATGCGCACATAAGCAAAATAAAAACACTTAAATAACCCAACCATTCATAACGGTAAATTTTACCTGCGGTGCCGCTTATTACGACAAACCCTGCTATGAGCGCAGCCGCAGCCGTACCCAATTGTTGTATACTACTATTGAAACTCATAAAACTTCCCCGCTTTTGCGGTTCCACTACATTACTCACCATAGCC
>JALZIY010000471.1 GCA_030860085.1 Bacteroidota bacterium
GTAATCACTTTTATAGCTGCATTTTTCTTTGCTTTTCTATTCACCTATTTGAGAAGCAGGAAAACAGGTGTACCCATCTGGGGTTTTATGGCTCGTAAAGTAGTGATCAATGTGGCCGTACCGATGATTGTTGGCGGCTTATTTATCTGGCGTATGACAGATTTTGGATTGTATGGTTTGGTAGCACCTGCATGCCTTATTTTCTATGGCCTTGCGTTAATCAATGGTTCTAAATTTACGCTTTCTGAAGTACGCTACCTTGGTTATATGCAGTTGCTATTGGGTGTTATCAACCTGTGGGCTATAGGTTATGGCCTTTATTTCTGGGCTGCGGGCTTTGGAGTCTTACACATTCTATATGGCATTGTGATGTGGAATAAATATGAGCGGAACGAAAAAGCAAATGCATAATGAAGAATCCTATTTCAGGTTTGAATAAAATATTTGACAACCGCATACGCCTGGGTGTAATGAGTGTGCTTATAGTGAATGAAGAGATCAGCTTTAATGACCTGAAAGGAATGTTGGAAGTAACTGATGGCAACCTCGCCACTCACCTGGTTAATCTTGAAGAGAATGGCTTTATCAAAGTGCATAAAGGATTTATTGGCAGAAAAACGAATACCACTTACTCAATTACAAAATTAGGTGAGCGGGAGTTCAAAGATCATGTGAAAGCTTTGGAAGGAATGATCAAAGGATTTAAATAAGTTACTTACTAAGTAAAAGCAATGAGGATTGGACATTAACAAAAAAAATATTATTCAGTTTATTAGACTGTTTTATGAAAGATGAAATCATATCAAATCTCGGGAATCCTGCACAGCTTGAGAAGCTTTACAGGGCAGACAAATCAGCATTTAAACGGGCATTTAACGCTTTATATCCCGAACTTAAAGACAATAACCTCAGGTTTTGGAACGAACGACTAAACTTCGCCAGGGAAGAAATTTCCTGGGGTACCAGTAAAGACCTGGTATTTGTGATCATTGCTTCCCTCCTGGCAGGTCTGGTCGCAAAGCTCCCGGACCTGTTATCTATAACCGAAGACTTTTTCTACCCCAGGAACATCGGTTTTATCATTTTTCCTGCGCTAATGGCTTACTTTGCCTGGAAGAATAAATTATCAACAGGTAAAATCGCTTTTATAGTTGGCTCAACCCTCGCTGGTTTAATTTTTATCAATTTCCTTCCTGATGTTAAGCAAAGCGATACTTTAATTTTATCGTGCATCCATTTACTATTGTTTCTATGGGGGATATTAGGTTTTGCTTATGTTGGTGAGAGGCGAAATAACGAAGAGAAGCGGCTTAGCTTTTTAAAATATAATGGCGACCTGTTAGTGATTACAGCTCTCATCCTGATAGCAGGCGCAATTTTGACCGGAATAACGATCGGTCTTTTCTCGTTAATCGGCTTTAATATTGAAAGGTTTTATTTTGAGAATATTGTAGTTTTCGGTCTTCCCGCTGCACCAATTTTGGGCACTTACCTTATCCAGACTAATCCGCAGTTAGTAGGTAAAATTTCACCGGTAATTGCTAAAATCTTCAGTCCCCTTGTATTAGTGATGCTGGTAATTTATCTTGTAGCAATGGTTTATTCAGGAAAAAACCCGTATAACGACCGGGAGTTTTTACTGATTTTTAATGCGTTACTAATTGGCGTTATGGCCATCATTTTCTTTTCTGTTGCCGAAACATCTAAGACAACTAAAAGCAAGTTGGAAATTTGGATTCTTTTTCTGCTATCTGTTGTAACTCTAATTGTAAATGGCATTGCGCTGTCTGCCATTTTATTCCGCATTTCAGAAGGGGGAATTACCCCTAATAGGACTGCGGTTCTGGGTGGAAATGCCTTGATTTTAATAAATCTTTTGTTGGTAACTACGCAACTTTTCAGGGTGCTTTCAAAGAAGGCTGATATAACCGGAGTTGGAAAATCCATTGCCTTCTATCTGCCCATTTATTTTTTATGGACAATCATTGTGACTTTTATATTTCCATTAATATTTGGGTTTAAATAAAGAAACAAAACAAAAGAATGTGCTGTCACCATTTTACTTATTGTGCATGGATCAATACTGCTAAAGACCAGTAGATTTTAAACCTATTTTTTTATTTATACACTTTGAAATGCAAAGTACTTTTAAATAATATGGAAATCAAAACACCACGAGTATTAAAAAAAATAAATGAGAAAAAGTAGAAAGAGCCGTAAGCGGCAGGGACAAACAAAATAACTTAATCAAAACTTTAAATAATAATATGAAGATTCAAGCAATGTGCAAAGAAGCTATGGAATTACACATCCGCGGCTTATCCAAGACCTATTATAATGGTTTTCATGCACTAAAAAATGTAATGTTAATTACTTCTAACGGAATGTATGGCCTGCTCAGACTCAACAGCGCCGGTAAGTCTACGCTGATGCGCTTTTACTTTCTAGTGTTGGCCGTGGTCATCGCCTTGGTTGTCAGTACGACCACTTACGCGCAGGACAAGATGAACGAGATCGACAAGATCTTCAGTTGGGCCACGCCGGCCACGCCTGGGTGCGTATGCGCTGTCTCGCAAAACGGAAAAGTAATTGTGAACCGCGCATACGGCCTGGCGGACCTCGAGCGCGACGTGCCATTGAGCACAAACTCGATTTTTGACGCCGGATCGGTGAGGAAACAGTTTGTCGCCGCGGCGGTCCTCCTCCTTGTCGAAGATGGGAAGCTTTCCCTTTCTGACGACGTTCGCAAACATATTCCGCAGCTGCCCGATTACGGCCACAAGATCACCCTGGATCATCTGCTCACCCATACCAGCGGCATTCGTGACTGGCAACCCCTTCTTAATCTGGCCGGCGGAGATCCCGACGCGAGGACCATGATCCTGCGTCAGCGCGGCCTTAATTTCTCGCCCGGCGAGGAATGGTCCTATTCGAACAGCGGCTACGTGCTGTTGCCAGAGATAGTCGCACGCACGAGCGGGATGTCGTTCTCCGAATTCACCCGCAAGCGCCTGTTCGAGCCGCTCGGAATGAAGATAACGACATACGTCGACGATATGACGCACGTCATTAAGAACCGTGCCCTCGCTTACGGGAAGGAGAAAGACCACTGGAAGGTTGATATGTATTTAGGCAACGATCGCGGCGGCGCCGGCGCCCTTATGAGCACGCCAACTGACCTTCTCATCTGGAATGACGCCTTGACGAATAACCGTCTCGGCACTTTCGTCACCGAAAAGCTTCAGGAACAGGCAAAGTTGAACAACGGCAGGAAACTCAGCTACACCCGTGGCCTGACCGTGGAGCCGTACCGCAGCACCAGTATCATGTCGCATTCCGGCGGCGCGGCAGGGTACCATTCATGGCTGGGTCGCCTTCCGGAGCAGGGCCTTTCCATCGCCGTCATGTGCAATTCCGACGCGATGGCCGCAACGGCACTAGCCTACCGGGTCATCGACGTGTTTCTGCCAACCGCGTCCCTGTCCGCGGCGGCGCCCGAGGCCGGGCCGCCTCCCGCGATCCCCGCCGATGCTTTACCGGAAGTGAACAGCAAGGCCGGGCTGTTCTTCAGTGAGCAGACGGGCGAGCAGATGCGTCTGGCCGTGGACCGCGGCAGATTTCGTATCGCCGGAGGACCCGGCCTCGTGCACGTGGCCAAGGACCGTTTTCGCCGTTGGGGCGCCTTCGTGGAATTTATGTCGCAGGACAAGTTCGAATTGAACTTCCTGTCACCTGACAAGTTTGAGCTGAAGTCGATGGAAGGCAAGGTGACACGGTACGCCCGGGCCCTGCCGTATGCGCCCACTGCGACCGAGCTGCAGGCTTTTGCCGGCCGCTACCAAAGCGACGAGCTGATGGCAGTCTTCGAGATGACGCCCGGTAAAGACGGCTTGATGGGCCGCGCCAACGATAGGCCCGGCCCGCCGTTCGAATTTAAGCCCGTCGATCGCGACACCTTCCAGTTCGCTGGGATTATCTTGCGCTTCGTTCGGGACAAGGCGGGAAAGGTCGTAGGGCTCGACTTCAGCAACCCGGTGCTGCGAAAGGTCAAATTCACGCGGCTAAGCGACCGCACAAATCGAGGGCGGTAAGGGCAGGAGAATTTTCACCACGGAAAATTAACTTTCATAAGCAAATCTGTAAAAGTAGCTAGAATGACATGCTCGCTAAGTAGGTAACACCTATTTACCAACGATGTGGGCACTAAAAAATGTACTGAAAATAAAACTTAATAATATTTAAAATTTAAAAAACAATAATCATGAATAACACATCAGAAATAACAACTAATGACACAACAATCGTTGGGAAAATAATAAGTTGGTTATTTGGCATAGCTGTTTTTGCAGCCGGCATAATAAATACTTTTTGGGGGAAACCGTCCGGTTTTGGCATTTTCCTAATCCTTCTTTCTTTCGTTTATTTTCTTCCGGTCAATGCCATCCTCAAAAGGCTGACCGGTTTCTCAATTCCTGGAATGAGAATATTAAGAATCCTTCTTGGGATTTTTATAATTTGGGTAGTGTTGGGCGTAGGCGATTTGTTTGATAAGATAGAAGTAATGAAGATGGATTTATAATACCTTAAGAATTACATATACAAACTCAATATTAAAAAAAAATAATTTATGATTACGCAAAACAAAAGACTTATCGGCATTGTACTTTCAGTACCGCTTCTATTGCTCATTCCATTAATAGCAAATCATTACACAGATGGAGAGGGTTGGTCCCTGTTCGATTTTGTTATCATGGGTGTGCTACTGCTCGGCACTGGTCTCATGTGTGAGCTTGTAATAAGGAAGGTTCAAAACATCGAGCACCGATTGGCCATATGTGGAGCTCTCCTTGTAGTTCTCTTCATCATTTGGGCGGAACTTGCAGTAGGCATATTTGGCTCACCATTCGCTGGAACGTAAACAGTAAGACCATGAAAGACGAAATTAGGACATCACATATAATCAATTGGATATTTGGCATACCTGTTTTTGTTATCGGCGTATTGAATATGTTTTTGGTGCACCCCGTTCCGGGAGTTGTTTGCCTTTTTCTTTCTTTCGTTTACTTTCCCCCGGCAAATGCATTCTTAAGGAAAGAACCGGTTTCTCGGTTCCCCTCATAGTAAAAATCATCTTGGGCATTGTCATTATCTGGTTTACGTTAGGAGTGAGTGACCTTGGAGATATGTTTGATTGATCGGATTGTTAAGATTTCTTTGACTGGCAACTACTTCATTAGCTTCTGCTTCTGTTAAAGGAAGCCTTCCTTTAATTTTTTTGAAAATTAAAGTTACATCGTCTCCGGCAATAAGAAATTCTACTTTTGTTTCACGCCGTTGTAACTGAACGTGTACATGGATTGGCAAATAGTCATTAGTATAAAAACGAATATGGTAGCTGAGATATTGAAATATTTTTGGCAAGTATGGAGTTTACAATTTATTCACTTTATAGCTGCAATCCCCGGTAACTCTTTTCCCTCAAAATATTCAAGCAAAGCTCCGCCACCGGTAGAAACATAGCTGATTTTATCAGCATAGCCAAATTTATTGACGGCTGCTATACTATCACCACCACCAACCAAGGAAAAAGCCCCTTTTTTAGTTGCTTCTGCAACCGCTTTGGCTATGGCTTTTGTGCCATACTGAAATTTTTCCATTTCAAAAACACCCATGGGCCCATTCCATAGAATAGTTTTCGACGCTTGTATAACTTTTGTAAACATTTCGCAAGACATGGAACCTATGTCCAATCCCATCCACCCATCAGGAATGGTATTGCTTAGCGAAGATGAAATAGTAGCGTCTTCTGCAAACTTATCTGCAATAATTGAATCGGATGGCAGGTGAATGCAAACACCTTTTTTTTCTGCGTTAGCTAACAACTCCTTTGCAGTATCAAGCCGGTCATCCTCGCATAAAGAAGCTCCTATTTTGCCATCCATTGCTTTATAAAAAGTATAAGCCATACCCCCACCAATAATTATATCTGTAGCTTTTTCCAAAAGATTCTCAATAATTAAAATTTTGTCTGAAACTTTTGCTCCCCCAATGATGGCGGTAAAAGGTTTTTCAGCCGAATGCAAAACTTTATCTGCATTTATTATTTCACCCTCCATCACCAAACCAAATAATTTATTTTCCGGTGTAAAATACCTGGCGATCACTGCCGTAGAGGCATGTGCCCGGTGTGCTGTACCAAAGGCATCGTTTACATACACATCTCCCAGCTTTGATAGTTTCTCTGCGAAGGCTTCATCACCCTTTTCCTCTTCCTTATAAAAACGCAGGTTTTCTAACAACAGTACTTCTCCGGGTTTTAAAGCCTTTGCTTTTTGCATTGCGTCTTCACCTATACTGTCACTTGCAAATTGAACTTCAATGCCTAAAAGCTGGCTAAGGTGTTTTACAATATGTTTCAATGAAAATTTTTCTACTGGGCCTTCTTTAGGTCGACCAAAATGCGACATTAAAATAACGGAGCCTCCATCGGCCAGTATTTTTTTAATAGTTGGAATCGTAGCTGTTATTCTTGTATCATCAGTAATGTTGTATTGTTCATCAAGTGGAACATTAAAATCGACCCTTATTAATGCTTTTTTATTTTTGAAATTGTAGTTTGAAAATTTGCTCATGGTCAAAGAATTAAATATTTATTTTTCACATGTTGAATTCTTTCTTCCAAATCAGGGAGATAATCACTACCATTACGGTTTAGAGCTTCTTGATTAAATTTTATAGCTTCTGAAATAATTGTGTTTATATTCAAATGCAAAGATTTTAAAACGTCTGTCCAAAAGTTTTTAATCTCTTCATCATTGTGGCAGGGTCCATCCTTTCCATTTCTAAATCGCTCCGGATCAATCACTAAAAGATCGTCGTATGGGTATCTGAGGGCAATAGCTTTTTCTTCCAATGCATCTTTTTCCTGCCAATTGTCAAACCAATGCTCGCCGTAATCATTGTCAAGTGTAAAATATCTTCCGATCCAGACAACTTCATTCCATTCTGTTATACCTAAATAATCAGCAATTTCTTTGAATTTTGGATTAACAACAAAACAATTTAATTCATCAATATAGTCGAATATTTTTATCATAGATAGATAAAGATTCTTCGTTAAAAGGTCGTCTCCGTAAGAAGACAAATATTTATAAAAACAACAGTACCATTTAAAATCGGTTCCTACGAAGTCGAATGTTCTCGTAACATGGTTTAGTGATACATAATGAAATATATTATTTGGTTTTTATTTCGAACCACAGTAGAAAAATAGGCATATAGATTAGCACATAGAATTCCCTATGATGATTGTGTTTTTACGCTGAGGCCAAATAGTACCGTGACAGCAGGCTTTATCTTATTTGTTATCCATCATTTTCGCAAAATGATGCACAGTGCGAACCAGTTGCGAAACATAACTCATTTCATTATCGTACCAGCTTACAGTCTTTACCATTTGCACATCACCAGCACTCATAACTTTTGTTTGCGTTGCATCGTATAAAGAGCCGAAACGAATACCAATTACATCGCTGCTTACAATTTCATCTTCTGTATAACCAAAGCTTTCGTTGGCTGCGGCTTTCATAGCTGCATTTACCTCTTCAAGCGTTACCTTTTTTTCTAAAATAGTTGTAAGCTCTGTTAACGAGCCTGTGATGACGGGCACACGTTGTGCATTCCCATCTAATTTTCCTTTCAATTCAGGCAGTACAAGACCTATGGCTTTAGCAGCACCGGTGCTGTTCGGAACAATATTTTGCGCAGCAGCTCTTGAACGACGCAGATCGCCTTTGGGATGTGGGGCATCCAACGTGTTTTGATCATTGGTATATGCATGAATGGTAGTCATTATGCCTGTTACGATCTTATAATTATCATTCAGCACTTTTGCCATTGGCGCAAGGCAATTTGTTGTACAAGATGCACAGGAAATGATTGTTTCGCTTCCATCCAGTATTTCATGGTTTACATTAAATACCACAGTTTTAAGATCACCGGTTGCAGGCGCAGAAATAACTACACGCTTTGCACCTGCTGATAAGTGAGCTTCTGCTTTAACTTTATCAGTAAAAAAACCGGTGCTTTCAATTACCACATCTACCTCGTGATCCCGCCAGGGAATTTGTGCAGGATCTTTCTGCGCATAAATTCTTACTTCATCACCATTGACTTTTATTGAATTTTCGGTGCTTATTACTTCACCATCGAAACGGCCTTGTGCACTGTCGTATTTTAAAAGGTGAGCTAATACAGCCGGGCTTGTTAAATCGTTTACGGCGACAACATCAATTCCTTCCATATTATAAATCTGGCGGTATACTAATCTTCCAATTCGACCAAAACCGTTAATGGCAACTTTTACTGACATATTTATAGAAATTTAAATTAAAATGCGGGGCGAAGTTAATGATAATGGCAGAAATAGTTGGTAGTTGATGGATGACGATTGACAGCACATTGTTTTTGCCTAACCTACTTTATTAGTAGCAATGCTATCATCTATCATCTTATATTATTGGCAACCTTATCATCTGTCATCTATCAACGAATCATCTATTCTCTTATCGATGACGTTCACAAAATATTAATGAAACTTACAATGCTGTTTTAAAATGAATAGTTTTAAAATTTATCCTATGAAACAAGTAAGAAAATAAAGGATTGAGGCTATGGGTGAAATATTAATGTCAAACTTTCTTTTATTATTAGGAATTTTTCCATTTTCAAGATTGAAAAAAAGAAGTCATTGTTTTTTGTAAAAGATATATTAGGTGAGTGCATCAAAATTTATCTTTCTCATGTTTTACCAAAAACGTATATACAACGCCAGTAGAATACCAAGTATAATAATGATCATGGTAAGGATGCCTGGTGATACCCTGAACATTGACGTATCTACCTCTAAAGCATTTATTTCTTTACTGCCCTTTTTATCTAAAAGACTTATAATAACCATTAGTAAAACGGTAAAGAAGAATACCCAACCCATGCTAATTAAAAAAGGAATTTCATAAATTCCCTGGGCATTCATGAATGCTGTATACAAAGGAGTTTCGGGGAACCATCCTGGCAAAAACTTATCAAACAAAACCATTAATGCCACACCACCAATAATGCCAGCGAGCGCCGCTTTTGCAGTGGTGCGCTTCCAGAAAAAACCAAGTAGAAAAACCGCAAAGATGGCTGGGGATATATAGCCGGTATATTTTTGAATAAACAAAAAACCTCCTTCGCTTCCGATGCCCAATGAATCTCTCCAGTTTACGATTATCGCCAGTATCAATGCAATGACCACTGTAATTCTTCCTATCCAAACCAGTTTATTATCAGGAGCGTTTTTGTTCACATATTTTTTATAAATATCCAGGGTATAAATGGTGGAAATACTGTTGGCTTTTCCTGCCAAAGAAGCTACAATCGCTGCGGTTAAAGCGGCCATGGAAAGGCCTTTTAAGCCGGTAGGCAAAAACCCTAAAATTGCTGAATAGGCATTATCATTTCTAAATTCACCGTTCGTGAGCATTTCGGTTTGCAGGCCGCCATTTTTATACAATACATAGGCTGCAATGCCGGGCAACACTACTATCAATGGCATCATTAGTTTTAAAAAGGCGGCGAATAAAATACCTTTTCTCGCTGTGGGCAAATTAGCACCTAAGGCACGTTGAGTTATGTATTGATTACATCCCCAATAATTTAAATTGGCGATCCACATACCTGCAACAAGCATGGTTATTCCAGGTAGATCCACATAGTTAGAGACTTGTTCTTTTGTAGAAGTGGCGGTGGGTTTGTCAAATATCATTCGGAAATGATCAGGAGCTTTATCCAGCAAAGTGTTGAAGCCCGCCAAAATATTTTTGCCATACCCGAAATTTTCAGAAACCAGAGTTAACGCAATATAACTTGTAACCAAACCTCCGATGATCAGCACCACTACTTGTATTACATCGGTGTATCCTATTACCTTCATTCCGCCGAGTGTAATAAGCAAAGCAAAAAATGCAAGCCCAATCATGATTAGGTGAAAATTTTCTCCACCTGCCAGATTATTAATAGCAAGAGTTCCTAAATATAAAATAGAGGTTAAATTAACAGTAACATACAGGAACAACCAGAAGAT
>JALZIY010000479.1 GCA_030860085.1 Bacteroidota bacterium
CCTCCGATGTTGATACTTCAAAACAAAATGATATTTTTCAAAACGAGTTTGAGAATGAAAAAAAAGACAGCAGCCAATTAGGAAAAATATTCCAGGCTGAAGAGATTGGAGAAGAACCCATTCTTAAAAAAGCAAAAGTGTTTGAATATCGTCCACCAAAATTTTTTAATGACTATGTAGTAACGGGTATAAACAATACCGTTAGCGTTCCCGGCAAACTCCAACCCTATGGTGGCGGAGCCGGCCCTATCAGCCTTTCTAACGGAAACGAATTAAATGGGCTTGTAAGAATGGGTACGGTAGATCTTTTTGAAGATTATAAATTGTCTGGTGGGTTTCGTATCGCTCCAAACCTTCGTGATAACGATATTTTATTTGAATTCACCAATCTGCGCAAACGGATTGACTGGGGTTTTACCTATTACCGTTCAAGTATGCAGGATTATATAGATACCACAAGATCAACAATTACAGCCACCAATAAGCCATTGGCAAAACGCTATTCTAATTATTACCTTGCCCATCTTCGGTTTGCGTTTGACAGAACAAAAAGTTTACGTGTTACCATCGGGCCAAGGTTTGATAAAGACATCTTAACAGGCTTCTCAGAAAATGACCCTGATGTAAACAATGCCGATATAGTTGCGGCTATAAAAGAACCAGAGATAAGGCAAACCTTTGGTCAATTATCTCTTGAATATATTCATGATAATACCTTGAACCCAACAATGAATATCTGGAACGGATTGAGGTGGAAAGCTTATGTTGACTGGTTTACACAGATCAATGACATACGTGAAAATGAAGGGAGGTTTTTATTTAATACAGGTTTTGATGTACGGCACTACTTACCTATATACCGTAACGTAATCTGGGCAGTACGTGGTGCCGGTGACTTTTCGTGGGGAAGTCAAAAAGTAGTTTACTATTTGGGTGGCGTAGATGGATGGCTAAAATTGAGGGACAATCAAAAAACGGATGAAAATAATAATATTATTGGTTATCGTTATTTCGAACCAGGCAACACACCTGATCGCAGGGCAAACTATGCATACCAGTCTTTAGCCGTTAACCTTCGTGGGTTTAAACAAAATGTATCCAATGGCAATAATGCACTTGTTATTAATAGTGAGGTCCGCATGCCTGTTTTTAGTACTTTATTAAATCGTCCTATCAACAATGCATTAATAAGAAATTTTCAGTTAGTGCAATTTATTGATTTAGGTGCAGCATGGAATGGCACTTATAATAAAATCAAACGTCCTGCTGTTTCCTATTCTTTACCAGGTAATCCTATCTCTGTTAAGATTGAAACTGGCGGCATAGGGCCTTTTGCAGGTGGCTATGGTTTTGGTGCACGCAGCACATTATTAGGTTATTTTGTACGCTTTGATGCCGGTTGGCAAATGGATGGTTTCTTTAGAGGAAAGCCACAAATGTATTTAGCATTAGGTTTGGATTTTTAAAGAAGCAATGCATATGTAAATTAAAGGAAGCTATGTAAGCTTCTTTTTTTATCGAGAACGCTATTTACAGGTTATTTCTTTTAATCTTTAAAACAAAGGCGCAAACAATCTTTCCGAAATAATTTTTGTAATTACCCTTTCCCGATCCATGATAGTTGCAGTGGTCACATTAATTAAAGCATAGTTTTTTTCTCCCTTCATCATACTCCACCGCCATGCAAATTGATGTGTAAGATGTTTGTTCCCATTGCTATACCACCAGGCTGTAGTTAACGTCTCTCTTCCATTCACTAATAATGCGGTGTAAACTTTAAAGTTACTTACTGTTTCCTCCTTGATATCCCGAAATTCATAACCGCTTCCTTTCCAACAAATTGTTGGATTGTGCTCAGTATCATAAAAGCCGCGAATGTATTTTACATAAATAAGGGCTTTATCGTTTTCAAGTTTTACAATGCCTGGTGAGTGAGTGATTGTCTTGAAACCTAAAATCATTTTTTCTGCTTTATTGCTAAATTGCTTATAGGTATCTGTTTGATTAGTATGATAAGCAGAAAAAAGAGTAATCATTAAAAGCAGGCCGTGCAATAAAGGCTTATGGATTTCTCTCACAGGTAAAGTTTTATCACTTGCTTTACTAATGGCAGATTTAGAAGCAAAAAGGTTTGCCAAAAAAGCAGAAGGTAGAACTACATATAAAAACAAGCAGGCAATACCTATTACTTCATGCATTAATGTACCGGGCAAAATAGTAAAATGAACCAAAACAACAATTCGTATCAGGTTGCTAATGATATTGAAACTTATAACTAAGATCAGAAAGCCTGAGAACTTTAATAATCCTGCATTTGTATTTAATTTTTTCTGATAGAAACCAAGAAGTATAATACTTAATAATAAAGACGCGGTGAGCATATTTAATCCCATACAAGCTGGATCAACAGAAAACTCATTATTATTATGATAGATAATATTGCCTTTAATAGCTGTTGACGGATCTACAAAAGAAAACAACTTACCTGACCACTTAGTTAGCTGGAGACGAATAGGAAAGCTAAATACATTGCTTAGATATTGAAATATCGGTGACATAAAGAATAAAACACTGCAGCTTACATAACCTAACCTATATCCTACACTTTCAATCAAAAAAAATATAGAAAAGCTAATGCTGAAAAAGAGAAAAGTTTTCACCGGTATAAAAAATGAGATAACAACGCAAACCAATGCTATTAAAGCATAACGGTAACTTATTTTATTACCACTTTTTGCAACTGTAAATGGTAATGCCAATGCTCCCAATAAAAATGGGAGTGATGTAAATGAAAGGTAGCCAGACAAGACCATGTTCCATATAAAAAGATAGGAAGCTATTAGAACAGCAACCTGCACTTTTAGGGTCTTAATATAAAACGATGGATTTATTGAATTTACCATAGATCAAATTCTGGTTTTCATAAATAAATAAATCCCAATTATGCCAACTAAAATTATTAAAACCCACTCGTGCGGCTCTGGAACAGCACCTTTCGATTTCATTGAAGCATTCTTTAAGCTATGTTTACTGTCTTCAATCCCGTATCTGTCATAATCCTTTTGTGTTTCTAAAACAATTAAACTCGATACCGGCGATACGACGTATGCTTCTTTCGCTTCCTCAATCAAAGGCTCTAATTCTTTAACCACCCCAAACCCCTGTTCGCCATATTGCTTTAGAATGTTATTATAGGCAAATAAACGCATGAGATGATCTGGCGCTGTACCTCCACCTAATCCTTCTTCTTTTACGATAGATACCTGTGCATTATGTATTACCATTTCAGTGTTAGTTTCTTCATCTGTAACAAACTGCCCGGTTTTTAACAGCTGTTCTAATAAGACAATACCGCCGCTTTCATATTGAAAAAAGCGATAGTCTTTTAATGTAGATAAGTAGGCTGAAGATTGATGTCCGATATGAAACAACCGCACCTTTTGTTTTTTTGCCCCGAAGTTTTTAAGACTTTTTAAGAAAGAACTGTTTTCCAGATCCGAAAAATTGGGCGTGGCGTTATTTGTTTTGCTAATCAATAAAGAATGAATCGGATCTTTTATTTCAAATAAAGGAAATAAAGAAAATCTTTGTTTAATCAATTCATTAAATTGTTCATCTTTATTTTCTTTATTTAATTGAATCAGTTCATAGTTATATACCCAAACAGTTTTCCCATTACTTGCCTCCCATATTCTATCAAATTCAGCTTTTGTCCACGCCTCATTAATATCCAGGTAAACTTTATTTGTTTCAACAGGTAAACGCTTTGGCTGGTACTGTTTTAAATAATAGATGTTCTCGTAGAAACTAAATGCATTCGGACTTAGACCTTCATCTTTTATAGCATACGACCATCTTGGCTGATACCTGCCGGTGCGAATAAAAGACTTCTCCTTGTCTTTTGAAAATGCTGTTTGAAGAAACATTCCAGGTGCACGGCCATTCAAATTAAAACGAACAGTTTCCTCTGCACAAGAAGCATCCGGCCCATCAAACCAGATATTAT
>JALZIY010000027.1 GCA_030860085.1 Bacteroidota bacterium
TTTACCATCCTCAGGTTTTATTTTCTTTTACGTAAATTGTAATACAACGCATTAGCTGTCATGGATAATATCCCTACTATTAAACAGATCGCTAAAAAATTAAATGTTTCGGTTTCTACCGTTTCCAGGGCATTAAGCAATCATCCCCGAATTGGCTTACGCACTAAAATGCGTGTGCAGGAGTTGGCAAAGGAATTAAATTATGAACCCAATACGCAAGCCATATTTTTTAAGCAGAAAAAGACTTTTGTTATAGGCGTTATACTTCCTTCTATCCGTGAAGATTTTTTTTCACAGGCCATCAGTGGAATTGAAACTGCTGCGATCGAACATGATTATACTATATTATTTGGTCAGAGTTACGATAACACTGAAACAGAGAAAAAAGTGGTTGAAATCATGAAACGGCATCGGGTTGACGGATTGATTATTTCTTTATCAAAACAAACGCAGAACTATGATCATTTGCAGGCGCTGGATAAGTATGGAATTCCTGTTGTTTATTTTGACAGGGTGCCTTTGCTTGAAAAAGCACATAAGGTGTATTGCAATTTATATAAGGGTACAGTGGAAATGATAAACTGGTTATTTAGCAGGGGCTATAAACGAATTGCACTAATTAATGGACCTGAAAAATTACCTGCCAGCAAGGAACGGCTGAATGGCTATATAGAAGGTATATCAAAGAAAAAAATCAAGGTTGATATGAAATGGGTAGAAACAACCGACCTGTCAAAAGAAAGTACTCATACAGCTATAAAAAATATACTGGCATTAAAAAATCCACCTAATGCCATCATCACGTTTAATGATTACGTACACATGGATGCCGTGCAATACGCAGAACAACATCACATCCGCGTGAACAAGGATATAGTTTTTGTCTCTTATGCAAATTTGCCTATTACAAATTATACAGCTTACCCTCCTTTAGTATCTATAGAACAGTATCCATATGGACAGGGAGAAAAGGCAATGGAACTTATGAACAGGATCATTAATGAAAAAACTTCCGGTGGAAATGGAATGGAAATTTATTATTCAGAAGAAATGCCTGCTACTTTAGTAATGCACCTGGCTCCCCGTTAATCGATGTATTGAAGTTCATAATATTGAATGGTTTAAAATATAACCTGTGCGCATTTAGGCAAATTGATCTTAAACCTTCCTTCATAAACCAGCGTACAAAACAATTTTAAATAAAAGAAACTTTTCCAGTCAATAAAAAACTCCAGGCTTATGGCCTTTTGTATGGAAATATTCATTTGTTTATCCATCTTTCACAACACAATCAGCTCTGCCTTTATCTTTGGTTATTTTAAAAAAATATTTGCATGCTAAGAGTTGGCATTTTTGGAACTGGTCACCTGGGAAAATTTCATTTAAATAACTGGAAGGAAATCGAGGACATTACATTAGCCGGTTTTTTTGACCCTAACGATAATACTGCCCAGGAAATCATTGATACTTATGGATTAAAACGTTTTCTCAGTGAAGATGAATTACTACATGCCTGCGACCTGGTGGATGTAGTAGCGCCAACCAATTATCATTTTGATATTTGTGCAAAAGCAGTTCGTAAAGGCAAACATGTATTTGTTGAAAAACCCATGGCAAATACGATGGAGGAAGCACATCAACTGGTGCAATTGGTGCAGGAATCAAAAGTAAAATTCCAGGTTGGTCATGTCGAGCGTTTTAACCCGGCCTTCCTGGCAATTCTGCCGTTAGATTTAAATCCTATGTTCATTGAGGTGCATCGTTTGGCTCAATTCAATCCACGTGGCACTGAAGTAAGTGTAATTCTTGACCTGATGATCCATGATATCGATATTGTATTGAGTATTGTAAAAAGTGATGTAAAAAATATTTTAGCAAGTGGTGTTGCCGTAATGACAGACACACCCGATATTGCTAACGTTCGCATCGAGTTCAATAATGGATGCGTAGCTAACATGACATCGAGTCGAATTTCAATGAAGAAAATGAGAAAAATGAGGTTATTTCAGAAAGAAGCATACATAGGCATTGATTTCTTAAATAAAAAAACTGAAGTCATTACTTTAAATAACACACAGGATAAGAATGTTTTTACATTTGATATAGAAACATTAACTGGAAAAAAAACTATTTCAATTGCCAACCCTGATATACCGGAAGTGAATGCAATTCAACAGGAATTACAGTCTTTTGTATCTGCCATTAAAAATAACACCCGCCCAATAGTTAACGAAATTGATGGATTAAGGGCTATGGAAGTTGCGCATGAAATTTTACAAAAGATGAAAAACAATATTTCTCTATCATAACAGCATGCCATTTAAAAAGTATATTGACCCACATTGGTATGCAATCGCCGATTATGTGGCAGCCGCTTTTTCCTGGGCTCTTTTTTTTATATTTCGCAAATGGCTGTTAGACGAGCCCATTTCTTCTAATGGTCAACTTAACCTCGATCATAGATTTTGGTTAGGCATTTTATTAATTCCATTGGGCTGGTTGATATTATTTGCTTTAGTTGGAAGTTATAATTCCATCTACAAAAAATCAAGGCTGACAGAGTTTACAAAAACCTTTATATGCTGTATGCTTGGTTCCATCGTTTTATTTTTTTTATTTTTAATAGATGATGTTAAGGAAAATTATTCTTATTATTATTCAGCCTTCGCTGCACTATTTCTCATCCATTTGTGCATCATTTTTTTTGCACGATTAATTTTATTAACTGCAGCTAAAGAACAACTATCCCGTGGCCAGATCAAATTTCATGCACTCATTATTGGTAACAAATCTAAAGCCCTACAGCTATTTACCGAAACGGAAAAAAAATTAAAAGAAGAAGGTTATAAAATAATCGGCTTTGTTCCTTTAAATATAAAAGAGCCTAATAATAAAAACTTTCCCAGGATTGGTGAATTAGATAAGCTCGAATCACTAATAGATATTCACAAAATAAAATCTGTAATACTTGCTATCAATAAAGAAGAGCAAAAAACAATCGAAAAAATAATTGATCGTCTCAGCGAAAAAGATGTCGATATAAAAATTCAACCCAGCACACTGGATATCCTGGCGGGATCTGTAAAAACCAGCAATGTGTTAGGAGCAGTTTTAATTGATTTAAAAACAGAGTTGATGCCCGAGTGGCAGCAAAACATTAAACGCCTGGTCGATATTTCATTTTCATTTTTCTCATTTTTGTTTTTGTTTCCTTTCATGGTTTATATTGCCATGAGGGTGCGGCTTTCATCTAAAGGGCCTATTTTATACAGGCAGGAAAGGATCGGGTATAAAGGAAATCCATTTTATCTGCATAAGTTCAGGTCCATGCAGATGAGTGCGGAGGTTAATGGACCGTCACTGTCTTCAGATAGCGATACACGTATTACCAATTGGGGAAAGACAATGCGTAAATGGCGGTTTGATGAATTGCCACAATTATGGAATATCTTAACAGGCGATATGAGTTTGGTAGGCCCAAGGCCGGAACGAAAATTTTATATAGACCAGATCGTCAGCCATTTCCCCTATTATAAATATTTATTGAAAGTGAAACCCGGACTTACCTCCTGGGGTATGGTGCAGTTTGGGTATGCAGAAAACATAGAAGAAATGATTGAGCGTAGCAAATTTGACCTCGTGTACATTGAAAATATTTCCCTGGCTCTTGATTTTAAGATTATGATCCATACGTTGCGTATTATTTTTTTGGGGAAAGGAAAGTAGGGTAGGTGAAACGTCAGACGTGAGAATTCAGATGTCGAAGGCAAAAATCAAAAGTCAAAAAAAACATAAGATGTGGAACTCGTTGTCTCACGTTTTACCTTTCACATCTACTATATTCAGATGTTTTAAACTAGTTTCCATTTATAGTTTTTAGATTTTATTTTTGATGAAATACCAACCTTTGAGAAAAGCCCTCTTCTTTATTATTGCAAATAGTTTATTTCACATTGCCAATTGCCAATCACAATATTGGCAACAACAGGTAAACTACATTATTGATGTTAGTCTAAATGATAAAGAAAAAACATTGGATGGTTTTGAAAAGCTAACCTATTTTAATAATTCACCTGATACACTCCACTATATTTGGTTTCATCTGTGGCCAAATGCTTATAAAAATGATCAAACAGCCTTTAGCGATCAACTATTGGAAAACGGGAATACTAAATTTTATTTTTCCAACAAAGATCAAAAAGGATATATCAACCGGCTTGATTTTAAAGTAAATGACGTGGCCGCAAAAACGGAAGATCATCCGCAGCATATAGATATTATTAAACTGCTTTTACCAACGCCTCTTGCACCCCGACAACAAATTATCATCACAACACCATTTCATGTAAAACTGCCCTTTAATTTTTCGCGTGGCGGATACGATAAAGAGTCGTTTCAATTAACACAATGGTATCCAAAACCTGCTGTATATAATGAAAAGGGCTGGCACCCTATGCCCTATTTGGACCAGGGTGAATTTTACAGCGAGTTTGGTAATTATGATGTGCGGATTACTGTCCCTAACGATTATGTAGTGGCAGCGACCGGCGAATTGCAAAATGAAGAAGAAAAAGAGTGGTTAGAATCGAAAAAAGTAAATTCACTTCCTGTAAAAAAACCGGCTATAAAAAAATCTCAAACTCCAGTAAAAAAAAAGGCTCTTAATACTGATCTAACACCGATAATAAAAATTAAAACATTACAGTATCTGCAAAACAATATACATGATTTTGCAATTTTTGCTAACAAAGATTTTATAGTTGAAAAGGATACCTGCCAATTACCTTCAGGAAAAATTATTGAAGTACAAACTTATTATACTCCCCAATACGAAAAAAACTGGAAGCAGAGTTTGCAGTATGTAAAAGATGCCGTAAAGTTTTATTCTGCAGAGGTTGGCGAATATCCATACAATACTATAAGTGCTGTACAAGGTCCTCAAAGTTTTGGCGGTGCCATGGAATATCCAACCATTACGGTTCTATCACCTTCCATTTCCGGTAAAGAATTAGATCGCACCATAACCCATGAAGTGGGGCACAACTGGTTTTACGGCACACTCGCAAGTAATGAAAGAGAGCATCCCTGGATGGACGAAGGCATAAATTCGTTTTATGAGAATAAATACATGGAAAGAAAATATGGGTCGCAGGCCAAACAGCAGGAAATAGCTTTTCAAACGCAGGCAAAGAAACATTTAGACCAGCCAATGGAAACTGCGGCAACAACATTTACTAAAAATAATTATGGATTAGTTGCGTATCACAAAACAGCTCAATGGCTTAAAGCAATTGAAGATAAATTGGGGAGTGAAAAGTTTCGTGAAATGATGCAAAAATATTTTTCAACCTGGAGCTTTAAGCACCCGCAACCGAAGGATTTTAAAAATATTTTAGAAAGTCATTTACAAAATGATGCTTCTGCATTTGAGCAACTCACAAAAAAAGGAATTCTACCTGGTCAACAATTAAGCGGGGTTAAATTAATTACTCTTTTTCAGCCAAAAAGTTTTAAAGAGTATCTCAGCAATCCAACTAAAGATGCGCTCATCATTTCTCCGGCCATTGGTTACAACACGTATGATAAATTTATGATCGGTGGATTATTTTCTAATTATAAATTGCCACCGTCTGCATTTCAGTTTATTGCAGTGCCATTGTATGGCACAGGCTCAAAAAAAATGAATGGTATTGGAAAATTAAGTTATACTGCCTATCCAATAAAAGGACAGTTGCAAAAAGCAGAAGTATTTATCAATGCTTCCAAATTTTCTATGAGCGATTTTACTGATAGTAAAGACAACCGGTTTGTATTCGGTTTTCACAAATTTGCCCCGGGTGTGGAATTGAGTTTTAAAGAAAAAGATATTAAAAGCACGACACACAAACACATTCAATGGAAGTCTTTCTTTATAAAAGAAGAACCCTTACGCATCTCTTTTGACACATTGATCAATGCTAACGATACTACCATTACCGATGTTGTAACTAAAGGCAGTTTGAATTTTAGTATTCAT
>JALZIY010000032.1 GCA_030860085.1 Bacteroidota bacterium
GGTAAGGGGTAATCACGATATTTTAAAAAAAGATTGGTATAAAGGAGCAAATATTGAGGTAATAGAAGATAAATTATGGATGGGAAATATTTGTTTTACACATGACAGGTGTGAAGAGATTGACTCAGCTTATACTTTTTGTGGGCATATTCATCCCGGTGTTGCATTAAATGGATTAGGAAAACAAACTTTACGCTTTCCTTGTTTTTATATGGCTCCTGATCATTGCATTCTTCCTGCTTTTGGAAAATTTACCGGCCTCACTTCTGTTCATCCAAAAGATGACGATGTGGTGTATGCTATTGTGGAAAATGATTTAATCAGAATTTAAGCTTCACACAAAGACGCAACGAAGCAAAAGTCGCAGAGCATTTAATACAGTAATATTCTTTGTGTCACCACTCCTTTGGGCCTTTCCGTGACACTCCTTTCAAACCTAACTTTTTAAAATTCAACCTCTTTAGTATCTTCGTCATTAGCCCTTTTTAGGGGAATGGAAATTTGTTTATAAGATAAGACTCAGTAAATTTTTAAAAAATTGATCAATGGACCCCAACATATTAACAATCATTGCTGCTGTAATTGCCCTTATTGTGGGCATCATAGCAGGTAAATTCATCTTTGCCAAAGACACAAAAAAAAGAGTATTACAAGCGGATGATCAAGCTCAAAAAATTGTCGCAGAAGCCCAGATCACTTCAGAAAATCTAAAAAAAGAAAAGCTTTTAGAAGCAAAAGAAAAGTTTGTACAATTAAAGGCAGACCATGACCGCGATATACTGGAGCGCAGTCGCAAAATAAATGAAAACGAGAACAAGGTTCGGCAGAAGGAACAAACGATCAATCAAAAAACAGAACAACTAGACCGGCAATTAAAAGAGAATGATGCGATCAAGCAAAACCTTAGCCGCCAGGTTGAAGTGATCAGTATTAAACAAGCTGACCTGGAAAAACACCAGGAAGAGCATACCCGCCGCCTTGAAAAAATTTCAGGGCTTACCGCAGAAGAAGCCAAAGCCCAGTTAGTAGAAGGCTTAAAGCAGGAAGCACATTCCCAGGCCTTAGGTATGCAGCAGGAAATTATTGATGAGGCTAAACAAAAAGCCAATAAAGAAGCCCGCAAAATTGTTATTCAAACCATTCAGCGTACGGCTGCTGAACATGCCATAGAAAACGCCATCACTGTTTTTAATCTTGAAACAGATGAAATTAAAGGGCAGATCATCGGCCGTGAAGGTCGTAATATACGTGCCATTGAAGCAGCCACCGGTGTTGATCTGATAGTGGATGATACACCGGAAGCCATTATTCTTTCCTGCTTTGACCCGCTCCGCAGGGAAATTGCCCGTTTAAGTTTGCAGCGTTTGGTCTCAGATGGCCGTATTCACCCGGCCCGGATAGAGGAAGTGGTGGAGAAAACCAAGCGTCAGTTGGAAGAACAGATCATGGAAATTGGCGAACGCACTGTTATTGAGTTAGGCATACATGGTTTGCATAAAGAATTGGTTCGTATTGTAGGCAAAATGCGGTTCCGTTCTTCTTATGGACAAAACCTATTGATGCATAGCCGCGAGGTCGCAAATCTTTGCGCCGTAATGGCCGCTGAGTTAGGATTAAACCCTAAGCTGGCTAAAAGGGCAGGTTTATTACATGATATTGGCAAAGTTCCGGATGAAGAAAGTGAATTAAGTCACGCTCTTTTAGGCGCTAAGTTGGCTGAAAAATATGGCGAAGCACCTGCAATTGTCAATGCTATAGGCGCCCACCATGATGAAATGGAAATGCAGTTTGTCATCTCTCCTATTGTTCAAGCGTGCGATTCCATCAGTGGTGCCCGGCCCGGTGCCCGCAGGGAAATTATGCAGCAGTATCTTCAGCGCATTAAACAATTGGAGAATATGGCGCTTACTTATAATGGTGTTGAAAAGGCTTACGCTATCCAGGCGGGCAGAGAATTACGTGTAATTGTGGAAGCAGAACGGGTAACTGATACAGAAAGTGAACGTTTATCTTTTGATATTGCGCAAAAGATTCAAACAGAAATGACCTACCCCGGGCAGATCAAAGTAACGGTTATACGCGAAAAGAGAACTGTGAATGTAGCGAGATAGGGAATTAGAATTGAATATTTAATATTGAGTATTGGTAAGGGTGTGAGGAATTTGTGAAATGGGAAAATTGAAAAAAATTATGATACCAGCGACATCGCCCCGGTTGAACTTCGTTGCCCGTCCGGAATGGCTGCCGGGCGGACGTCGCAATCCTTTCATCACCTGTGCTACTATTTATCTTTTATCACAACTATTCTTAACTTGCAATAAAAAATTCCTAATTCCTGATTTTCGTAATTCCACCTTAACTTCTAATTACAAATTCTTAATCCCTTTTAACCATTTCTTCCCTACCTTCGCCGCCTAAAATTTATTTATGAATCCCGCTATTGCCTTTGTACAGGAGCAGCTTTCTGATAAAAAGGATTTTCCTAAGTTTAAAGCTGGGGATAATATCACTGTCAACTATAAGATTATTGAAGGTACTAAAGAAAGGATCCAGTCTTTTAAAGGAGATGTAATCAAAAGACAAGGGTCAGGCACGACAGCCACCTTCACTGTGCGGAAAATTTCAGATGGAATAGGTGTAGAGCGTTTATTCCCATTCTTCTCCCCTAATATTGAGTCCATCCTTGTTAATAAATCAGGGCGTGTACGCCGTGCCAAGCTTTTCTACCAGCGTGGGCGGAGTGGTAAAAGCGCAAGAATACAGGAGAAAAAAAGAGCTGTTGCAGAAACTGCATAGGCTTTTTAAACGTATCTTATTGCGTTCCGTCAAACCGCGGAACGCTTTTTTTTGAAATACTGCGTTAAACTAAATTGAAGCACAAATATTTCAAATATCTTTGAACCTTATTAATTCATCTTTAAATAAATTTTATGAGCCTAGGTTGGAACGAAATTCTGCTTATCCTTTTGATAGTATTATTATTATTTGGTGGGAGAAAAATTCCTGAATTGATGCGGGGCTTGGGTAAAGGAATTCGTGAATTTAATGATGCAAAATCAAATGTGCGTAAAGAGATTGAAGAAGGAATTACTGAAAAAGAACGCCCGGTTACGCCTTCAACAACTTCTGCTACCACCAGTGCTACTACACAGCCTTAATATACTTTCATCTTAAGTAAGTAATATGCCGGGACTTTGCGATACGCAAATTATCCGGCATTTTTGGTTTATGCTAACACTTCAAAAAGCCTCTTTTTAGGCTAAGACCAATGTAATCGGTATTTTTGCCCTCATTCGCATCCACTGATGCAACAATAAAAAAGTAACGACCCGTGTGTGATTTGGATCATTCTTTAAAAAATAGTGATGAAAAAACTTTTATTGTTGACTCTTTTTCCTTTAACAGGTTTTTTGTACTCTTTTGCAGGTAAGGTACAAGAAGGAAAAAGTGTTTTCATAGTTCCCCTTACAGATTCCATTATAAAAGATAAAATAATTGCCAATCCAAAATATGGCTTTAAAAATCTTTTTGAGGAGGATAATGGATTAGATGTAAAACTCAATCCAAAGGCTATTTCATTTGTTCAGGGTTATATAAAAAAAGAAAGCTCAGATTTAAATAAAATGAAGAGCTGGGGCAGACCTTATTTTGATGTAATGGATAATATTTTGACGAGATATGGTTTACCGGTTGAATTGAAGTATTTATCTGTAATTGAATCTCAACTAAAATCTTATGCTGTTTCCTGGGCCGGCGCGGTGGGTCCCTGGCAGTTTATGCCAGCTACTGCCCGTTCAATGGGGTTGAGAGTTTCCCGCTATGCTGATGAACGTACCGATTTTCATAAAAGTACACATGCAGCCGCCCGCTATCTTAACGATTTATTTCGCATCTATGGCGATTGGTTATTAGTGATTGCAGCTTATAATGGCGGGCCTGGGAGGGTTGATGCTGCCATACGAAAAAGTGGGAGCCGCAATTTTTGGAACCTTCAATATTATTTGCCGGCAGAATCACGCAAGCATGTTAAGAAATTTATTGCCACTCATTATATTATGGAGGGTGATGGCAGTGTAACTACTCAAACTAAAAACGAAGCAGCGGATCATCTTTTATTAAAAGATGATGAACCCACGACTTCAACTCTGGAAGCGATCCAGGTGAGTGGTAAATATAATTCATTGGTAATTTCTCAACACATTCAAATGAATATTATTGAGTTCAATCGCCTTAATCCGAATTTCGACAAGCAATTGGCGGCAAGCAGTTCTTATGATCTTCGCTTGCCTGCTGATAAAGCTTTATTATTCCAGGCTAATAAGCCGCAAATTCTCGAAGGCTCAATCAGGCTAATGCTGACTACAGCTAACAGTAAATAATACATTCTATAGTTTTAAAGTGTTGGCTTTTCGGTCAACACTTTTTTTATGGCTACTCCTTTTAGTAAGCATTCTTCCCACTCTTTTTCGGGATCGCTATAAAATGTAATGCCTGATCCAACCATATAAGACAAGTATTGATTAGTCGTATTATACATGATACTCCTGATCACAACGTTAAAGTCAAAATTATTTTCATGCAGGTAACCTACTGCACCAGAAAAGATACCTCGCTTAGAAATTTCATACTCGTCTATTAATTCCATTACCCTTTTCTTTGGAGCACCAGTCATGGAACCCATCGGAAATGTAGCTTCAATAATTTGAGAAAAACTAATATTTTTCTGCATCTCGCCCGTAATGGTAGAAACCATTTGATGTACTTGCGGATAAGAATAAATGCCAAAAAGTTCTTCCACTTTTACCGTTCCCTCCATGCAAATTTTTGAGAGATCATTACGTACCAGGTCAACTATCATTACATTTTCTGCCTGTTCCTTCGGGCTTTTTTGCAATTCGTTTTTTAATTTTTCATCGATTGTCACATCCTGCAATGCTCTTTTTGCCGTGCCCTTCATTGGTTGGGAAAGAAGTTTGTTGCCTTTTTTTTGTAAAAACCGTTCAGGGCTTGCAGAGATCAAATATTTTTCGTTTAATCTATACAATACAGAAAACGGGGCTGGAGAAAGCTTAATTAAATTTTGGTAAATATTAACTGGATCGATCATTGCCTTCTCACAAAAAAATTCCTGACAAAAATTAATTTCATAACAATCTCCACGATGAATATGATGTTGTAATGCTTTAATTTTTTTAAGGTATTGTTCTTTTGTTAATCGCTGCTGAATAGTTAATGATGATTGGAAAAAAAATTCATTAAGTGGCCTTTCTGATAATTGATAATAAATTTTATCTGGATCTGCTCCTTCAATAATTAATTCATTGCCTTCAATAATGAGGATTGATAAAGGCTCAAAAAAGAAAAAATCCGGAAATCCGATTGTATCTTCTTTTTTATTATTTGGTGTGGGAATTTCATTTTTTAAATTATAAGCCAAATGACCAAACAACCATTTCTTATCAGCCATATATTCATCAAGAGCAGTTAATAAATTGTTATTGCTTACTATAGAAGATTGTGCGCCTGCCGCAAGTAAACATTCATAGGAATGTGGCTGTATAGTGTATTGCTGGTTATCTAAAAAACAAAAAATGTTGAACTGCTGTGCCCAGTTCAACATTTTCTTTTTGATTATTGCTATATCAGCAATAGTGTACCGGCTGATAATTTTATATTTATAGAAAATTAAAAATCTTCATCATCATCGTCAAAGCCGCCATCATTTTCATTGAAAAGGTCTTTGAACTCATCATCTTCTTCAATCTTTGTATCTTCTTCAGCACCTGCTTTTCCGGATTTTGCTTTTTTTGATTTTGGCAAATCAAATTCTTCAAAATCAGGATCCCAATTATCACCACCCTCCTCGGGTTTTTCCCAATCATCAGGTTTTTCTTCTATATCATCATCCTCTTCATTACGAGATTTTCTGGCTGACCCGGATTTTTTTGGACTTTCTTTCTCAGCATCAAGGTCATCATCGAAATTTTCGGTTTTCTTAGTTTTGGTAGATGCTCTTTTAGCCTGGGCTGTGGATGCTTCAGATAGGTCAGTTCTTGCAGGCGTTTGTTCTTTGTCTAATTGTAATAACATATTGGTTAAAGATTGCAGTGTAAAATTTCGGCGAAGTTTTCAATTAGCCAAATTTTTTGGAATAATATTTTACAATAAAATTCAGTTTGCTATACCTGTAGTTTAATAAGTTGAACTCTCTCAGGGCCATTAGATATATAACTTACCTGGGTGTGTAAATAATTATTTATGAATTTAATATAATCTTTCATCTCTATGGGCAGTTCATCAGCAGAACGAAATCCTGAAGTTTCTTTTTTCCAACCTCTGAATGTTTTATAAGCAGGCTCAATATTAATGCGGCTCATCTGAAATGGAATTTTATCTTTTTGCTCACCGTCATGAGTGTAAGAAGTACATACTTTTAAATTTTCAAAGGTATCTAATACATCAGCTTTGGTCATCACTATAGAGGTAACACCATTGATCATACAAGCATATTTAAGCGCCACAAGGTCCATCCAGCCACACCGTCGCGGGCGGCCTGTTGTTGCACCAAATTCACTTCCAAGTTTTCGTAATAATTCCCCAGTTTCCTCATGCAGTTCAGTAGGAAAAGGGCCGCCGCCTACTCTTGTACAATAAGCTTTCGAAACACCCATTACTTCTTTTATTTTTTGTGGCGCAACTCCTAAACCATTACATACGCCCGCCGAGATGGTGTTACTGGATGTAACAAATGGGAATGTGCCAAAATCAATGTCCAGCATGCTTCCCTGCGCTCCTTCAGCCAATACTTTTTTGCCCTCGCTGATCTGTTCATTAATAAAATATTCTCCATTTACAATATTCAGCTCTTTCAAAAATTCAATAGCTTCAAAAAACTCTTCCTCCCAGTGAGTAATGTCTTCTGTAAAATTATAATTGTCTAAAATGCGTTGATGCTTTAACCGGAGTTTTATATAATTAGTGGTAAAACTTTTATGTACCAAATCACCAACTCTCAATCCATTACGACCTGTTTTATCCATATAAGCAGGTGTAATTCCTTTTAGGGTAGAACCAATTTTACCCTCCCCTTTCGACAATTCTGCAGCCTTATCTAACGCCCTGTGGGTTGGAACAATTAAGTGAGTCCGCTCTGATATAAAAAGATTTTTTTTTAAATCAACGCCGAAACCCGCAACTGTTTGACATTCCTTAAGAAGTGTTACAGGATCTAATACAACACCATTACCAATTAAATTAATTGTACCCTGGTGAAAAACACCTGAAGGTATTTGGTGCAGTACAATTTTTTTATTTTCTGAGCCAACATATAGGGTATGCCCTGCGTTAGGCCCGCCCTGGAAACGAGCCACTACATTATAATTGCCAGCAAAGTAATCAACAATTTTTCCTTTCCCTTCATCTCCCCACTGCAGCCCCAGAATTACATCTACCATAAAGCCATTATTAATGAGCGGCAAATGTACGCTTCAACAAAATAGCCAGCATAAAAAGGGGCATCCTAAATTCTCAATTTGCGTCTATCCGTTGATGAAGAGAAATTAATACCTTAAATCCTGATGCACCACTTTAGGGGATGGAGCTTAAGATGCTACAAAATAGCTCGCATAAAAAAGCCTCTTACGGAGGCTGATTAAATTTTACTCATTCGCCGGTATGGGGAACTGCAGCCAAACATCATCTCCGGGGCGGTCAATTGGTAATTGTGCAAGCAATCCATTTCTTCTTAAATCAATCCAGCGATGACCTTCTCCATAAAGCGAATAGCGACGCTGTTTTAATATTTCAGTTATTAAACTATTCATATCAACTGCACCGATATAAACAGGCAAACCCTCAGCATTGCGAATCCTGTTAATGGCAATTACAGCGTCAGTTACCGGGCCCAATTTTGCTTTTACTTCTGCGTAAAGTAAAATCAGTTCCTCGTTACGAATAATGGGGATACGATCAGCATCAGTTTTGTATAAGTAAAAATCATAGCTGCTTTGCAATCCATCCTGGGATTCAGCCGTAGTACGAAGGGACACTTTATTTAACCTTGTATCACCTGCTTCTGCATTCGTTACAAAAGAAGGTTGTGCCACTCTTGTTTCACCGCTTGAGTTAAGAGGAAAAAATAATGGGTTCGCTGGTCTCCCCCTGCTGTATGCTGCAACATTTAACTGTAATAAATGTTGCGTTTCTTTTTCACTTGCACTGAAAATTTTAAGGAGATTTAATAAAAATTTAGAATAATAATGCCGAAAGATCATGATTGAGTATATAATATTATTACACAATACACAAGAAATGAATGCCTGTAACCTTTAGCTTATTATAAAAAACCTTATCGTTTCTTTTTAAAACTTATTATAATTATATCCTTACTTCGTCAAGCCATGTTAAAAAAGCTGGATTGGTACATACTACGTCAATTCCTAATAACATTTGTTTTTTGTATGCTGCTATTTACTGTTATCGCAGTTGCAGTTGATAGCAGTGAAAAAACAGATGATTTTGTAAAGTCAGGGTTAAGCACCAGCCAGATCATAACTAAATATTATGTAGGCTTTGTGCCCTATATCTGGGGCTTACTTTATCCTCTTTTTGTATTTATTGCTGTAATATTTTTTACAAGCAAAATGGCCTTACGGTCAGAAATAATTGCCATCCTCGCAAGTGGGGTTACCTATAATCGTTGGCTACTTACTTATTTTGTTGGCGGAATTTTCTTTGCTATAGTTCTATGGTTCGCTTCCCGCTATGGCATTCCAAAAGCAAATGAAGTTCGCAGCAATTTTCAATCAACTTATGTGGATAGTGACGATCCAGGTAATTTCGGAAGCACTTCTGCTTATTATTTTCGCTCTGATCCTAACACCTATATAGGATTTAAATATTTTGATACTGCCACTAAAACAGGCAGTAGTTTTTTTTTGAATCGTTTAAAAAACAATAAGCTTGCTTATAACTTGCGTGCCGATAATTTACGATGGGATACTTTAAAAAAAAACTGGAAATTGAACAATATAACTGAACGTTATATTGACAGCACCAAAGAAACACTGCGACATTTAGATTCATTAAATATGAATTTGAATTTTGTTCCTGCCGATTTAAATCGCGATTATTATTTAAAAGATAAATTAAGTACGCCTGAGTTGGTATATTTTATTCGTTTAGAAGAATTGCGGGGGAATGAGGGCCTTAATACCTTAAAAGCGGAGCGATACAGGCGGTCAGCTACGCCGGCCTCTGTATTAATTCTATCCATGATCGGTGCCATAATATCCGGACGTAGAATCCGTGGCGGCAGTGGTTTACATCTTGCCATTGGAATTATGATTGCGGCAATCTTCATTGTTCTGGATCGTTTTTCTACTGTATTCTCTACCAAAGGAAATCTACCTCCATTGCTGGCCGCCTGGATACCTAATTTCATCTTCACAATAGTTGCGCTATATGTTTATAAAAAAGCACCAAAATAGGGATTGGTGATTGATAGTTGATGGTTAAATAATACTTCTTATTGCTTATTCGCAACTGGGAGTTAGTACTTGTCATGTCTTAATTCTCCTATTTCCTAACTATTTTCTGAATCAATTTTTTTTGCTCGCATCTCATTCTTTAACTTTATAGCTCTTAGCTTTTTTCATTAACCATATAGATATTTTAAAAATGGGCGTTATTAAGGACAGGTTTAAATTAAAAGCAGATGAGGTTGCAGTAGAAATAAAAAACATTTTAAAAGAACATGGTAATAAAGTAATTGGCGAAGTACAACTCTCGCAGGTTTATCAAGGTATGCGTGGCATGACAGGGTTAGTCACCGAAACCTCTCTATTGGATTCACAGGATGGAATTCGCTTTCGCGGTTATTCAATTCCGGAACTACAGCAAAAATTACCGAAAGCAGAAGGCGGCTCAGAGCCTCTGCCAGAAGGATTATTTTATTTAATGCTCGTGGGCGATCTTCCAACAGAGGATGATTCGCAGCATGTTACAGCTGTTTGGCAACGCCGTAGTCATGTGCCAAATCACGTATTTGCTACCATTGAAGCTTTGCCCGTTTCTACGCATCCCATGACACAGTTTGGTATAGCTGTGATGGCTTTGCAAACTGAAAGTCAGTTTGCAAAGCGTTATGCAGCAGGTATGAATAAAAAAGATTATTGGGATGCTGTATTTGATGATGCAATGGATTTAATTGCCCGCTTACCTCGTGTAGCAGCATACATCTACCGTCGTAAATATAAAAATGGAGAGCATATTCAGCCTAATGGGCTATTAGATTGGGCAGGCAATTTTGCTCACATGCTCGGTTACGAAGATGAGGGTTTCCAGGAACTGATGCGTTTGTATATGACCATTCACGCTGACCACGAAGGTGGGAATGTATCGGCACATACCACCCATTTGGTTGGCTCAGCACTTAGCGATCCGTACCAGAGTTTTGCAGCGGGTTTAAATGGTTTAGCGGGTCCGTTACATGGCTTGGCTAACCAGGAGGTAATCAAGTGGATATTTGAAATGCGGGAAGAATTAAAAACAGAGTTGCCCACCAAAGACCAAATTGTTGAATACGTAAAACGTACCTTAGAAGCAGGAAAAGTAGTGCCGGGTTATGGACATGCTGTATTGCGTAAAACAGACCCTCGCTTTACCGCCCAAGTGGAATTTGGTAAGAAGCACATGCCAGAAGATTTGCTGGTACAAACAGTTTGGAATATTTATGAAGCTGTACCGCCTGTCCTACAATCACTTGGAAAAATAAAAAATCCCTGGCCAAATGTAGATGCGCATAGCGGAGCCTTACTGGTACATTATGGCATGGTGGAATATGAATTTTACACAGTGTTATTTGGGGTGAGTCGTGCCTTAGGTGTATTAGCCAGTCTTTGCTGGGATCGGGCTCTGGGCTTACCCCTGGAACGTCCAAAATCCGTAACAACAGAATTGGTAAAAAAATGGCTGAAGGGGGAAGATGAAATTTGGGGTGAGTAGCCCCCTTCCCCCGGGCACAAAGGGCTTCTAAAAAAAGTTATCCAGGGCTTTAAGGCTAATAGGCTTTTCCCATACAGTTAAGGTAGAGCCATCAAGATC
>JALZIY010000042.1 GCA_030860085.1 Bacteroidota bacterium
AGTTAATACTGTAACGATTGTAGTTAAAATCAGTATTGCGATAGCAACTATAACTTCTGTTGACATAACAGAAAGTTACTTATTATTTTAACTGGTTAGCAATAGCTCTAAAGAATTTGAGCTGGCAAAATTCAAAACTAAAAACCAATTTCAATAAGTTGCCCAATGGAATCTTAGAAAAATGTCAGTGGAAGGTATCGCTTATTGTTAACCTTAAAAGTTGTTTGGTGCAGCACACCTTTTCCAGTATTCCATAATTACCGAAATTGTCTTTTCTAACTCGGACATTGAATTCTGCTTTACAAAAAAACCTTGTACAGACATACTATAAGCGTCTATTACAGCTTTCTGGCTTATAGCAGTTGAAAAAAATAAATAAGGGATACACTTAACTGCTAAATCAGCATCTGTTTTTAATTTAGTTCTCAACTCAAAACCACTAAGTTTAGGCATATTTATATCAGAAAGGATAATGAAGGGTAATGTCGTTGGTTTGTTTAAATAATCAAGTGCTTCCTGACCGTCACTAAAGAAAACTATTGGGTTAGGGTAGTCTAATTTTTGAAAGATTTCTTTTAAATGCTCTTGGTCATCAACATCATCTTCTATGATTATTACCGGTCCATTTTTCATAACACAGATTTTTTAGAGCAATTTAACAATCAACCTAAACCTGCCATAATTTAATTTTAAAAGCAAAATCAATTGATTGGTATAACACCTATGCTTGAAGATATAGTAAGTGGCTTAAATAAAAAACTCCCAATGCGGCAAGCATCAGGAGCAAAACTTAATTATACAAAAAAAAATGAAGTATAATATTACTCGTTCTTTATTTTAATTCCAATTGTTGCCCATGCAAAAAGCAGAAAAATGTGCGTAGAAGAAATAAAAAAACCCCAAGTTAATTGGGGTTGGTTTTTGGTTTTTGCAAAATTAAATATGAAAGTCAGTTAACACACCTAACGACTTTTCATATTGTCTTTCATAGTTGGTTTAATATAAAATAGGATAGTAATTTTTCGGAGCATGAAAGTAATTATTAACAAGATACCCACCATCACCGATGTTTACTCGATTTGAAAAGTATTTATACGTAGTGTTTTTCCGTTGGTGAATTATAGTAAAAGAAATAATTTGTGAATCCATTTCTAACTTTAGCGGCTCTTCGATACTTTGAATAGCCTTTCCCTTCCCTGCCTACCCTATCATTATTGCAGTATTAAGTTTTTTAAAAGATATTTTTAATAAAAAAAAATAATTGATATGGATATTAAATTATTATTGCTAATTGTAGTTTTAATTACAGTCGCAGCAGGTGTATTTTATTATTTCAACACCACTTATTTAAAGAAATCTGAACCAAGACAAAGAAGTGGGCAACAGGAAATAGATTATGATGCAGAGCTCAGACATGAATATAGTGTTGCACTATTATCCGGTGATAAAGAAGAAGCTTTGGCATTAGGTAGAAAATATTATCAAAACTTAAGGGGCGGGGAACCCACAGAAAACGATGAAAAGACTATTTCACAAGACCTTTCATTAATAAAAAGTCTTTAATTTATGGTTGAATTAGTAGGTGGTATTAGGATAGTATTTTTATTCTTATTACCTTTTTTTGGGCTTGTTGTTGATTCATAGCAAAAATTTTTAAATAGCGTAAACCTTTTCATTAATTCTGACGTCTTAAGGAAAATACTTCACCTTAACAAAACATAATTTTTTGGACGTATAGTTAATACCGTCTCTATAATATTGGGGCGGTTTTTTATTGTTGTCATAATAAAGTCAGATTTAATTTATTCCTGTTATTTATTTGTTTCAAGGACCTACCAAATATGGCAGTAAAAAAAGCTTTTAACTACCTATATAAACATTTTCCTATAGAAAAATAGAAAATTGTTAGCGGTGGGTATATATCAATATTCCCAACTTTTTATATACTCACATCTTGCTTCGCATCGCTCACATTTCCATTCTGTTATCACAGCAATTATTTTATGTAAATATGTAGTGTAATTCCAGCATCAGACACTATTAGCCGTTCACTACGGCACTTTAATGCTGCATCAATATAAATATATCAAATGAAGGAATTAATGGTTTACCAATGCATCTTTCCCTGCACCTTAAAATTCAAAAAACACTGGAACACTGGGAGCTTTAAATGAAGAAGAAATAGGGGAGACCTAATCCGTAGTCAGATGCTCTATTCAATTGAGCTACGCAGCCGAATTGCGGGAGGCAAAAATAAGGTTTAAAGGAAAACATCCCAAATACCATTTTAAAATTATTCTACCTATTAAATACCTGGAAACTATATAGAATAAAATCAAAGCATCTTTTTGCCAGCATTAAAAAAACAACTAAAGATGCTGACATTTTTATTTAATATTTATACCGCACAAAAGCTTCCATAGCTGCATAATGGGTAAGGCCCAACTGAGCATAAAGATTAGCGGTATTATTATTTCGTTCTTCTGCCCGTTGCCAAAACTCACGGGAATCACTGCCTTGAAAAGGCACCATGTCTTTTTGCGACTGGTGTATAAAAATGCCGTGTCTTTTTTTCAATACCTGGTCGGGACTCATGGGAACAGCCATTTCAATTTCTTCCATATTCCATTCCTGCCAGGCGCCTTTGTACAACCATAACCAGCAGTCTTGTACCCAGGTATCACCATCCATTTTTATTTGTTGTAACGCCTCTAACACAATGTCCAAACAAACACGGTGCGTGCCATGCGGATCGGCGAGGTCTCCTGCCGCAAATATTTGATGTGGTTTTAATTCACGTAATAATTGAATGGTTAATATAACATCTTCCCTGCTCATTGGTTTTTTTTCAATGGTGCCGGTTTCGTAAAATGGCAGGTTTTGAAAATAAACATTTTCTTCTTTGATCCCCACATACCGGCAGGTTGCTTTTGCTTCTCCACAGCGTATTAACCCTTTAATTGCTCTGATTTGTTTAGTGTCTATTTGGTTTGATTTTTTACGGGATAAATAAGTACGGACTTCTTTAAAAATTGTTTCTGATTTATCATTATTGATGCCGGCAATTTCTTCAAAGCCTACGGTAAAATCAAGAAAACGGGTGACAAATTCATCGGTTACAGCAATATTACCAGATGTTTGATACGCAACATGCACATCATGCCCCTGGTCCTGCAGACGCTGAAAGGTTCCGCCCATACTAATGATATCATCGTCAGGATGTGGAGAGAAGATGACAACTTTTTTAGGATAAGGAATTGACCTTTCAGGATGGCACGGGATGTTTACATTAGGCTTACCACCCGGCCATCCTGTTATTGAATCACGAAGCAAGTAATAGACTTGCAGATTTATTTCATAGGCATCTCCTTTCTCAACCAACAGATCACCTAAGCCAAATTCATTATAATCATTGTTGGTTAGCGATAAAACAGGTTTTTGAAGTTTCAAAGCCATATTAACTACAGCTTTCTTCACCATTTTTGATGTCCATTCAATTTCGCCTGTTAACCATGGATTTTTATTGCGGGTCAATTCTGATGCAGCCGCTTCATCTACAACAAACGAACAGTCTGGATGCTGCTGCAACAAACTGGCAGGCACACTTTCGGTAACATTACTTTCTACCGCTTTTTTTATAACAAGCGCTTTAGATGGACCCCATGCCAGCAATATTATTTTTTTAGCCTTCAAAATTGTGTTAATACCCATTGTCAATGCAAGGCGAGGTACCTGTGAGATATTGGCAAATTCATAAGCATTGGCCAGCCGGGTTGAGTTTTCTAAATTAATTAGCCTTGTTTTAGAATGTATGCTGGATCCAGGTTCATTAAATCCAATATGTCCATTGTTACCAATGCCCAATACCTGCAGATCAATACCTCCCTCTTTTTCAATTTTTTTATCATAGGCCAAGCAATGTTGTTTAATTTCTTCTTTTGGTAATTCGCCGTTCGGTATGTGGATGTTGTTTGGGTCAATATCTACATGATCAAACAACAACCGGTGCATATAGCTATTATAACTTTGTAATGCATCGTTTTCAATTGGATAATATTCATCAAGGTTAAACGTAACTACATTTTTAAAACTAAGGCCTTCATTTTGATGCATCCTTACCAACTCCGTATAAAGCGTTTTAGGTGTGGAGCCGGTAGCTAATCCAAGAACACATTTTGAATTACCGGCTTGTTTTTTTTTAATAAGTGCAGCAATTTCATTAGCGGCGAAAGCAGAGCCATCTTTCAAATCGCTAAAAATTTTTACAGGAATTCGTTCAAAAGCGTCTATCAGGTTAATCTCTCTTTGTTGTTCTGGCATGTTTATGATTTGGAAGCGTTAAAGATAATAACTGTGTACAAAATTGAGATGTGATAACCAACAGTTTTTTGAATTGCTCAATTGCTTATTAACTTAAAAGCCGATTGCATGGTATTATAATGAGTACAAACTCTAATCGCCATGCAGTTTATTTTATAATAGTTTAACTATGTAATCAACAATTATTGTAATGCCAGTAAAAGAACACAGCATCTGTGAAGGAATAGTTTGGATTGATGAAGTGGTTCCGTCCACCCTGGAAATGGATAAATTGAATATGGTATTATAAATGATTTTCTTCCAGCAAAATGTATTGAAAAATACAGCTAATTAATTTTAATTTCATCAGCAAATAACCACGCTTTGTTGCCGGCGCCTAGCTTAACATCCGGTATCACTCCATAGTTTTTAATCTTTTACGGCGATGACTGTGTTTTTAGATAATTTAAAATCGCCTTGCCTTGCTGCACACTTACGGGCTGTGAAAAGATGTTTATTTTTTGAGCTTGCATAAGGGTAGCAC
>JALZIY010000068.1 GCA_030860085.1 Bacteroidota bacterium
AGTTCATGTGGTTTCTTTTCATAATCAGGAGCGCCCGCCCAAATTTTAATGTTGGTTCCTTCATTAGAGCTAACTGAAAGAACATCACCGTTTAGTTTAGTAGCTAAAACAATTGGAAATTCAGCAATGCAATCAACCTCTCCTTCATTATTTGTCCCAAGGTCAGATTTATTAAATGAACTAACTTCTGCTTCAATATAGTATTTACCATTTTTTTTTATTGGCGTCAATTCCTTATGATGCCAGAGATCAACATAATGTGTTCTTGTTGTAGGCTCTACCTCAAATAGAAGGTCTTTAAATCCTTCTGGAAGTATACTATAAATAGTGTAAATGGTTTTATCATTATGTACCCATTTGTTTACGTAAATGTTAGGGGCATTTACATTAATTAAAGGTGTATATTTTTTAGAAGTAAAATTATATGTGTTCTCACGAAGAATTCTGGAGGTGCGACCAAGGTACTTATATTGTTGTTCTGCCCATTCAGGTTGACCAGGAGCAAATATGTTTAATTCCGTACCATAACCATTAAAAAAAGATGTAGCAAATTCCCGCTTTATACGTTCTTTAAATAATTCGGCTACCCTATAAATAGCAAATTCTGGTTTTATTAATTTATTAAGGTTCAGCAATGGTGGATAATACAATGCATTGTGAACTCTACCTGAAACAATTCCCTGCATATCTTTTGGTACTGCCATTCCCTCACTGTACATGATAACACCTTTTCTTACACTGTCAGCGGCCTGTTGCAGTTCAATGCTAGAACCTCCCCGTGTATCCAACACAACACCGTCCGCACTTGTATTCTTTATGATATCTGCTAAACCCGTCATATGCCCTTCACTACGGGTACTTTCATCCCAGGGATTATAGCAAACAAAAAAAGCAGTTCCATATTTTCGGGATGTATCTGCCATGTTTCTAATTTGAGCTAAACCTCCCGGCAAATCACGAAACATATCAAACTGATTACGCTGATCCAGGCCAAGGGTAGGCCAAGTGGGCCAGATACCAATGGCATCATCACCCCCGTATAACCTCTTTCCACGTTTCAAAAACTCAGCTAAGTGAAAGTTGTTGTCTTCATTATTGTAGTATAATTTATCCCAAGCCATAATCAGGTGCATTACATATGTATGCCTTATCCATTTAAGGTCCTGCCTTTCAAAAAGCGAATTATCAAAAGAGCTTACATCGTATAGATATCTTTCCTGAAAAATCTTACGCAAACCCTGCTGCCATTCCCCCAAATACACATCAGCATAGAAATTATATTTTACTGAACCACCCGGAGCAATAACAGTCTCAAAACGGCGGCGTGTAGCCTTATCCAGACTATTAATATCCCTGCGAACTAAAGCACAAATTGATTGTTCACGACTTAAGTTAAATGCTGAATATCCCATTTCCCAAGCGTTATCAGGTACTATTACATTGACTGGACTTTTGCCTGGCAGGAATAGGTGTGTTCGTGAAAGAGAATGATCTCCCTTGCCGGTTATGTAAATCAGCTTATCAGCTGTTCCAAATGGAACCACATTAGAAAGCCGAATGGTATCTTTTGAAATATTCTTGAATGTAATAATTCCTTTATATCCTGGTTTAAACCCTTCTTCCTGCGAAAAGCTAAGGGTGATCCTCGCATCTGTATTAACGCTACTAATTAGTTTTTTATCAATTTCAAAGGACACGAGTGGCACTTGTCCTTTAGGTTTCAAAGTTTTTTTTCCTGCTGTAAAGGATTCAATACTCTTTTGACCGGGGTTAAGAGAAATATTCTGCAATTCCTGTCCTTGTGTAATGGCATTAAATAATAAGGTGATAAGAGTAAAGAATATTATCGTTTTTTTGATTTCAATTATTAAATGTTTTTGGCTAATCATGTAATACTCATTTTTTGAGAGGGTATAGTTTTATTACAGGGAATTCTGAGATTCGAAGTGTTGTGCAGCCATATGGAATAAGTGTGAGTTCTGTTTCCGGTTGTTCATTATAAGACTTCATACCGTAAATCATCCCGCTATAGGGTTGTGGACCCGCCATATTGTTATAAAGAGTCCATGAAGGAATTTGCTTACCTCTTACT
>JALZIY010000070.1 GCA_030860085.1 Bacteroidota bacterium
GGAAATGAGGGCCGGGTAACAAAAAAAGACATTCTTCAATTTGTTAGTGAAAGAAAGGGAGGTAAAGTTTACAGTTCACAGTTGACGGATAACCATGCTCGCATGACAGATGACAGTTCGCAGTTTACAGCTCAGCGAAATGAGCCGGTGCAAGCATCAAATGCCCTGTCAACTATCGACCGTCAACCGTCAACCTCCGGTGGCAATGTGGAAATAATTGAGATGGATAGAATGCGGCGGTTGATCGCTGATCACATGGTTCGCAGCAAGCACACCAGCCCGCATGTAACTTCTTTTACCGAAGCAGATGTTACCAACCTGGTTATGTGGCGGAATAAAGTAAAAAATGATTTTGAGAAAAGGGAAGACACAAAGATCACCTTCACTCCCCTTTTTATTGAAGCCATTGTACGCTGTATAAAAAAGTTTCCCCTCATCAACAGTTCCATTGATGGTAACAATATTATTATCAAAAAAGACATCAATATCGGTATGGCAACAGCATTACCAAGCGGCAACCTAATTGTGCCTGTAATAAAAAATGCTGATGGATTTAATCTAGTTGGCTTAAGCAAAAAAGTGAATGGCCTGGCTGATGCTGCCCGCAACAATAAATTAAAACCTGAGGATATTTCTGATGGAACATTTACACTAACCAATGTTGGAACTTTTGGCAGCCTGATGGGAACACCCATCATTAATCAACCGCAGGTGGCTATTTTAGCTGTTGGCGCTATTAAAAAACGTCCGGTGGTAATTGAAACACCACATGGCGATAGCATTGCCATCCGACACATGATGTATTTATCTATGAGCTATGATCACCGTATTGTAGATGGAAGCCTGGGTGCAACATTTTTAACTGCAGTGGCCAACGAATTAGAAAATTTTAATGCTAACAGGGATTTTTAATTTACTCATATTCCTCTCAGGTCGTTACCTGAGCCGTATGCCGTCTAATTACCAAAACGGGCTTTTGAAAATGAATAGTTTTTCCCTTTCTTTTTTACTATAAATAAATCGCCGTACTGTGAGTCTGGCAAATCCTGCAATAAGTTTTGCCCGGTAAGTTTGTTAACAATATCATTTACAGTATTCGAATGTCCCACAATCAAAGAATTTCCAGTTCGCATTGTTTTTAGCCTGGCCACGAAACCTGTGTCACGCGGATCGTAAGTATCAATATTTACACCAGTTGCATCGCTGGTAGGTTTTGCTGTTGTTTTGGTGCGAATGGTGTTAGTTGAAAATATATTTTGAATTTTTTTATTCTGCAAAACATTTTTTAGAGCTTCAGCTCTTTCTTTTCCGTTGGAAGATAATGGTACATCACTGGACATATTTGATGCCTGTGTTTCTTTCTCTGCATGACGTACAATATAGTAATTGGTAGTACTGCAGGAACCAAGTAAAACAATGATGAATGCGACAGTAAAATTTTTCATTATTTATACAATTAACAAAATAAAGATAAACAGCTATAGCATTTCAAACGTCTATGTTGTAAATTAGAAATTGAATTTTACAAACTATGAAGCAATTATCCGAAACCTGGTTTGCAGAAGGCTATATCGATTTTGAATTAAAGAAGTATGCTTTGCTTGCTTACCTGCAGGAAATAAGTAAGTATTTTAACGAGAATAAATTATATCCGCAACTTTCCGATCTCATTTTTCACTATAACAATATTGTTGCCTTCCGTGAAAATAAAAAATACCTGCAAGAGCATTTTCCAAAAAAACTATCGGGCATCCAGATTGAAAAATTGCAGGTACTTTACGAGCAAATGATTGAGGATAATGAATTGATGCAAGAGTTAGAAGACATCATCACCTATTCTGCCGGTAAAATGAAAAGTACTATCAGTAATGGTGCAGAGATATATGAATTTGTTGAAGAAAAATTAACCATTAGCCCTGTAGGCCTGGTGCCGCTTGATATACAGGAAGGATACTTTTTTTTAAGTGCAGGTAATTCTAAAGCCACAAGGGTTTATCATTACCGCTTATCTTTTTTTGAAAAGCATGATGAAAAATACCGCAGTATGAAAACCTATTATATTGACCTGCATCAGCGCAGCTTTATAAATACGTATGAGAACATTAAATACGATTTGATAAAATCTAACACCGGCTTACCAAACCC
>JALZIY010000097.1 GCA_030860085.1 Bacteroidota bacterium
GCAGAATTTATTTCTGCCGCAGTTGAAGGCACTTTGATCCTGGCAGCAGGAACCATCATCATTTACAAATCGTCAAAAAGTTTTTTTGTTCCGCAAGGGATTTCACAAATAGATATTGGTATTTATTTAATTGGTGCAACGGCTGTTATTAATTGGGTGTTGGGTTGGATAACGTTTCAGCAAGGAAAAAAAAATAGTTCTCTGGCATTAATTGCAAGCGGCAAACATTTGCAAACAGATAGTTACTCCACGTTTGCTATAATTTTAGGTTTGATTTTAATTGTAGCTACCGGGCAGGTGTGGATTGATTCTGTCGTGGCTATTATTTTTGGCTTTTTTATTATTTATACCGGCTATCAGATTATGCGAAGGTCATTGGCTGGTATTATGGACGAAGCAGATCTGACCTTACTCAATGATATGGTAAATGTGCTGAATACAAACCGGCATGATAACTGGGTCGATCTGCATAATCTGCGTGTAATTAAGTATGGCAATGTGCTGCATGTTGATTGTCACTTAACAGTGCCCTGGTATCTGAACGTACAGCAGGCACACGAAGAAATTGATATTTTAGGAAAATTGATACGAAAAGATTTTGGTGAGTCGTTAGAACTCTTTGTTCACTCCGATGGATGTCAGTATTTTCAATGTCATATTTGCGAAAAGAAAGCTTGCCATGTACGGCAACATGATTTTAAAACAGAGGTCGTTTGGACTATTAATAATACGTTGCAAAATAAAAGACACGGAATAGATAATGCAGGTAAACAAACTTAATTATGAAAACAACTACAGTTTGGAAGAGCGGGCAAGCCTTTGATACATTCCAGGAAACTGCAAAATTAGAAATTGATGCAAAAACGGGGTTTAGCCCGAAAGCTATGTTGTTAAGTGGGTTGGCAGCCTGTTCAGGTATTGACGTGGTGGAAGTGCTGGAAAAAATGAGGGTTCCATTTGCCGATCTTGAAATAGAAGCAGAAGCAGAGCAGACAGAAGAACACCCAAGGGTATTTAAGGATATTCATATAAATTATAAAATAAAAACCGGTGAAGAAAATAAGCAAAAGGTGCAAAAAGCTATTGATCTTTCCTTAGATAAATATTGCGGAGTGTCTGCGATGCTAAAAAAGAATTCAAATATTTATTATACCATCTCATTATTACCTGAATCAATTTAAATTTGCTATCTAAAAATTAATTTATGTCATTACGTCTTGGCGATGCCGCCCCAAACTTTAAAGCTCAAACTACAGCCGGCGAAATTGATCTTTATGAGTATTTAGGTGATGGGTGGGGAGTTTTATTTTCACATCCTGCTGATTACACTCCCGTATGTACAACAGAACTTGGCAGAACTGCTTTATTAAAAGAAGAATTTGCAAAAAGAAATGTAAAAGTATTAGCTGTTAGTGTTGATCCCCTGGATAAACATCATGGCTGGGTAAATGACATTAATGAAACACAAAATTGTTCAGTTGATTTCCCCATCATTGCTGATGAGGATAGGAAAGTCGCTGACCTATATGGTATGATTCATCCTAATGCATCTGAAACATTTACTGTACGTTCGCTCTTCATTATAGGTCCTGATAAAAAAATCAAATTAATGCTTACCTATCCTGCTTCTACGGGTAGAAATTTTAATGAAGTGCTGCGAGTAATCGATTCTTTACAACTAACGGCTAAGCATAGCCTGGCAACACCTGCCTATTGGAAGAATGGTGAAGAAGTGATTGTAATCCCTGCTGTATCAACCGAAGATGCTCAAAAAAGATTTAAAGATCTGCGTATTGTAAAACCATATTTACGTTACACGGCTGCACCTCAGGAAGAAAGTTTAAAAAATAGCTGGTAAATATTATTGAATTGTTATTACTAAGCCCCCCTTCTTTTTGCCTCAAATTAATACCTATTTCCATTTCCCCTCTCCCTTGTGAGAAGGTGCCCGAAGGGCAGATACGGGGGTTGGGGGTGAGGTATTCTTTCTCAATTGTTGCAACAAAGCTTTTAGGTCTTTAGGTAACTCTGCTTTTAGGTTGTATTCTTTTTTATTCAGTGTGAATTTTAATTTCCATGAATGTAAGGCCAGCCTTGATAAGATTGGTCGTTCTGCTTCTTCATTCTTAGAAAGGTTGTAGTTCTTTTTTTTAATAGTCGAAATAAGTACAGGCTTTCCATCACCATATAGTGCATCGCAAACGACAGGGTTACCGAAGTGTTTCATGTGTACCCTGATCTGGTGCGTACGACCGGTGTGGATTTGAAATTGCATCCAGCTATAAAAGCGAAAACTTTCCAAAACTTCATAATCAGTGGAAGCGCTTTTTCCCCGCCCGGATGAACCCCCGCCAGAACGATCTTGTCGGGGTGGGTTCGGACGGGCTTTTTTGTTTATTGCCATCAATCCTTTTTTTACCGGATGTTCAATAACACCTGCATCAATATTTCCTTTTTCATTAGCAGGCTTGCCTATCACCAGTCCCAGGTAAAACTTTTCTATTTCTCTGCCTTCGAATAATATAGATAACTTTTTATGGGCTCTTTCATTTTTTGCAAAAACCACAATGCCGCTTGTTTCTTTATCAAGCCGATGCACAGTAAAGATTTCACCAAATTTTTCTTTTAATATGCCCTTTAATGCAGGTTCTTTTCCCTCACGATCAGGAATTGTTAATAATCCGGCGGGCTTGTTTATGGCCACAAAATCTTCATTTTGAAAAATAATATAATCGTCTATTTTCATCAATATAATAGTTTGATTGAGAATTGAGAATTGAGAAGTAAAAATTTCAATCCGAATTAGAATTTTGAAAAGCCAAAACAGAATCCAAATCATAACACACGTAAACAATCAACGACCAGCAAAAGCGTAAACGAGAAACCAGAAACGAGAAACGCTCACTTCCCTTTCCCAAAATATTTTAGTTCTCTCACTTCTTTTTCAGACAGGAAACGCCATTTGCCACGGTCAACATTTTTTTTTGTTAAGCCGGCAAAGATTACCCTATCCAGGCCACGGACATCGTAACGTAAGGCTTCAAAAATCCGTCGGACAATGCGATTCTTTCCGCTATGAATTTCAATTCCTACTTGTGTTTTATCATGTGTTTCCGTATAACCTATGGAGTCCACCTTTGCCAACCCATCTTCCAACTGAATGCCTTCAGTTATTTTTTCAAAATCCCTTTTTTCTAATGGCCTGTCTAATGTAACGGCATATACTTTTTTTATTTCATTACTTGGGTGAGTAAGTTTTTGAGATAGATCGCCATCATTTGTTAACAACAATACGCCGGATGTATTTCTGTCTAACCTACCAACAGGGTAAACCCTTTCTTTTGTTGCATGCTTAATAAGATCGAGAACAGTTTTTCTATTCTGTGGATCATCGGTAGTAGTTATGTAATCTTTTGGTTTATTAATTAGAATATAGACTAAATCTTTTGTCGGGTGAATTTTTTTTCCATTGAAGAGTATTTCATCTTTTGTAGTCACTTTGCGCCCCGGTTCTGTAACTAATTCTCCGTTAACTTTTACTTTACCGGCTTTAACCAATTCTGCAG
>JALZIY010000182.1 GCA_030860085.1 Bacteroidota bacterium
AGAAACAAAAACGCAATTAGATTGGTACGAAAAAAGTTATAATGATGGAACGGGCATACACTGGAAAATAGTTGAGAAAGATTCAACAAGAAGCGTTGGCGTTATTTCTGTCTATTATTACAAATCAGAGCATAAAAAGGCAGAAGTTGGATTTTGGTTATTGCCTCAATTCCGAAACAAAGGCATAATCTCAGAGGTTTTAAAACCTGTAATTCAATATTGGCAACAAGAAAAGAAATTGAACAGATTAGAAGCATTTGTTGAAGAAGAAAATACTGCCAGCGGCAGCTTATTGGAAAAAGCAGGATTTGTTTATGAAGGCACTATGAAAGATTGCGAGATCAAGTTTGGTAAATACATTAGCCTGAGAATTTACGCCTTACTGCAACATTGAAATAATTCGTTTTAATTAGTGTAATTCGTGTTCTTACATTCGTGTTATGAAGATCGCCATCATCAACGGACCTAATTTGAATCTGCTTGGAAAAAGAGAAACAGATATTTATGGTAACCAATCATTTCAAATATATTTTGAAGAGTTAAAAACAAAATTCCCCGAAATTGAATTCTCTTATTTTCAAAGCAATGTAGAAGGGGAGTTGATCAATGAATTGCACCGGGTGGGTTTTTCATTTGATGGAATTATTATTAATCCTGGCGGCTATACCCACACTTCGGTTGCTATTGGCGATGCCATTGCTGCTATTAAAACACCGGTAGTTGAAGTGCATATTTCCAATGTGCATGCACGGGAAGATTTTCGTAAGCTATCGCATGTTTCAGGTAAAGCTGTTGGAAGTATTTTCGGTTTGGGATTTATGGGATATGAGTTAGCAGCAACGTGGTTCTTACCGCAGAAAAAATAAATTCAGGTAATAATTTTTTCGAGTTCATCCGGGTTTCTTCTGTTGTCCCATACAGTCAGAATTTCAATTCTGTTTTCTGGTTCTTCATAAACGATCCGGTAATCTCTTAAAAGTTTTACTCTGATATTTTCAACATCTGTTTTACGTCCAATATGAGGATGAGAGGCAACTAATTGAATCGCTTTTTTAAAAAGCAAATTTAGTTTGGTGCTATATACATTCGATTGATTGCGGGCTTTCCAGTAATAAAGAATTTTTTTCTGTCATTCAATGCACGGTGTGACCATACTATTGGTTTAGCCATTCATCAATGTTTTTATCAGCCTCTTCATTGCTGAAAAACTGGTTATTCTTAATCTGATCTTTTCCTTCCTGTACTGCTCTTTTCTGATCATTATTTAAAGTATAGATAGTTTCAGGTTCCTGTAACTGTATTAGTTGGGAAATCTCTTCGAGCAATGCTTCATCCTCTGTCTGCCTGATCTTATTAATTAATTTTTCTTTTAAATCGCTTCCCGGCATGGTGATTTCTTTTAATAAATTTACAAACAGTTTTGTTTAATTGGCAAATTAGGACAGTATTGGGTGCATTTCAAATTGTCGCCATGCTAAATTGAAAATATCTATGTGCTTAATCTATGTGACTATGTTTCTATTGTGGTTCCACCCTTTTTACCACATAGGCAGATAGAAAAACATAGGTTCTCACATAGAGAAACATCAATGATGTCAAAAACTAATCAGCGACAATTTGAAATGCACCCACAGTATTTTCGTTTGTGTCGGTGCGTAATTCCTGCTGTAGTTTTAATATCCTATTCAATTGTCTTTGTAAGTTTTTGAATGTCTTTGCTAACAGTATAAATAAATTGCAATTGTTCTTTCATCAATATATCATCGTTTGAGGTTGCCCGCGCAGGATTTAATTTCACTTCCTGGCGCAGTCCTTCTTTCTCAACAATCAATAATTTCCGTTCCGCTTTTTTTGCCAACTGGAGCAGCTCTTCCGGATAGGTTTTAACTTCTCTCGACAAGAGGGTTGTAGCCACCGTAGCGAAATTGGAAAATAAAATATGATTGAGCACCACAAACTGTTGCACCTTGCTTTCAGACTGTTGCTTGCTTTTTGGTTCTGACAACATTCGTTGAAACAGGGACGATAAATTTGCAGAGTGCAGGTAAACATTCTTTCTTGCTAATTTATATTCCAGCATGCTCACCACTTTACCAGATAATGCCTCAATGATCTTTTGCAGGTAAGCTGCATTGGCCTCAACCATTTTTTGCATGTATGTTTTTAAATCTTCCCGTTCCCATTTAGGAAATAAAATATAGGAAGCCAAAAAGGCAATGGCGCAACCTATTAGTGTATCTATTAACCGTTCCTTTGCCACTTGCTGAAAAGGAACGCCCAAAAATGTAAATAAAATAAAAACGTATGGTGTAATGCAAATCACCATCAACAGGTAATTGATGCGCATGAATGAATAAGTGCCTATCATTAGTAACACCATCACAATGAATAAGGCTGTTTTGTTTTCTATATAGTATAACACTGCTACGCCAATGGCAGCCCCGGCAACCGTACCTAAAATACGTTGCACATTGCGTTCTTTAGTAAGTGAGAAGGCAGGTTTTAAAATAAAGGCTATCGTAAGCAAAATCCAATAGCTGTAATTGCCATAAGCAAAAATCTTGATTAGCACAAAACCCACGAGGCAGGCAAGAGACACACGTACAGCATGACGAAAAGAAGAAGATGGCAGTGATAAATTATCTAAAAATACACGTGGGTGCAGTGACTGGTGGGAGACAAAATGCGAATGATCACCCCTTGTTCTTTTGCGTTTGATTTTTTGTTCAAAATATTCTTCTATTGTTATAAGGTCTGTAAAAAGATTACGGATATTGACAATGATCTTTTTCAGCACCAGTTTATCTGCTGCCGGAACAGTTAATAAATCAACTTCACTTTTTAGATGCCGCACTTCTTCGTCGTAGTCAAACTTTTTTCGGAAGCTGGTATTGGTTTCAATGGCAATGCCTACTGCATTTAATTCAAATACGATCTTCTTCAATGCGGAATGAAGTAAATCTAATGCCCCGCTATCACCAAACCTTTCACGCAGTAACCGGTAGTCGTAATAAGATGCAGTGATATCTTCAAAAAGGTCAACTGTTTCTACAAACGTAAATACCAGCTTGCGGCTTTCACCAGTTGATTCTTCCACGATCTGCCTTGTTTTATAGAATAATTCTCTTACAGCATCTTGTTTTTCATTCACTATAATTTGTTGCGCTACCATTTTTTTGTAGCCTTCATCCAAATCTGTATGCACATTATAAAAATCTGCACGGATAGAAAGATAGGTGGCTATTTCCCTGATACAATCCCCAAGTGCCCGTTGCGCAGTACGATAAGGCCTTATAATATTCAACAGCAAACTAATGGAGAGATAAAACAAACCACCTCCAAAAATCAACAACGCATGTAATAGAATTTCATTCCTCGGTACAATTGTGTCCATGGTTAAGATCATAATCAAAACAGCAGCATTGCCTACTGCACTTGCCCTTGCTCCATAAACAGTTAGCATGGAAAAGAAAAAACTGACAACCACAACTTCTATTGCCATGGTGTAAACATTTGTTTGTGCAAATGCTGTAATGATGGCTACAATAAAAGCAAAGCCCGCAGCAGCAAGCATCCCATTGCGTTTGTGCAGCACTGGCCCCGGTGCATCCGTAAGACTTACACACATGGCGCCAAGGGAAATAGTTAAACCAGTATGAAAATAATTTAGATAAG
>JALZIY010000187.1 GCA_030860085.1 Bacteroidota bacterium
ACTCTATACCGCATCACCCAAGGTAAGCCTCGGTTATAATGGCACTTACCAATCACGACAGGGTAAGCCATTAATTAAGAACAAATGGGATGATGCAAATAGCTGGTGGGGATCTGCTTTGTATGTGAATGTTGATCCTATGTCCTGGTTCGGTCTTACGCTAAGAAGTGAATATTTAAGCGATGATAAATCTGTTTTAGGATTTGATGGGAATGTGTTTGCAAATACTCTTTCCGCCAATTTCAAGATAGATAATCTTACCATTATTCCTGAATTAAGGATTGATAATGGAAATTCTTCACGAGGAATTTTTACAAAATCAAGTGGTATTTCTACTAAATCAACTTCAGGATTTTTATTAGCTGCGGTTTATCATTTTTAAACCAGCAGCTTCATATATTTCATATAGCAAGCAATCGTTAGAGGCCGTCTATTTCTATAGATGGCCTTCTTTCTTTCCTCTTAGAATTATTTATTACCAGCATTTGTAGCAATGATGAAGCTTTTGTCGCACCCCACACTTATATGAGGGCTCTTTATTCAGCTTCCTTAACAATAGCCATCCATGCATAATTTCAATTTCTACAAAAGTTTATTAATCAAGCCCGGGTAATAGTTTTGTATTAAGTTCTTTGATAGGATATTATTACACACGCCAAACTCATCATTGAATTAAAAGTTAAACAATAACTTTTATATCCAACCGGCATTGTATTTTCACCAATTCAACCCTAAAACATCGATGCTTTCACACAAAGCCCAATATGCATTCAGAGCACTTACTCTTTTGGTGGACAAGTACCAAAAGGGCCCTGTTCTGATCACTGAAATTGCTGATTCCAAAAATATACCTATAAAATTTTTAGAGCGTATTTTACTGGAGCTCAAGAATGCAGGCGTGTTAGAAAGCAAAAAAGGCAAAGGAGGTGGCTACTCCTTAAAAGATCATCCTACTACCACTTCTATTGCAAAAGTTATACGGACAGTTGATGGACCGATTGCAATGCTTCCGTGTGTCAGTTTATACTTCTATGAAAAGTGTAAAAACTGCGATGAGAAGAATTGCGGACTACACAATATTATGTTATCTGTTCGGGATGCTACTTTACAAATCGTTGAAAACAAGACCTTGCAAGACCTTGTAAGCGGCAGCGAAGGTTTAAAGAAATTACAAAAGTCTACCAAAAAAGTATAGTAAAGCTTTTTTGTTGTAATTTTCGGTTTAATCAAGTCCATTGTGCAGATGCAACATTTATTTGAACTACAACATTTATACGCAACTGTTTCAATAGAAGAAGCTTTGAAAAAAACAGCTTGCTTATTTCCTGGCCGTGTCAGATTCTCTTCTTCTTTAGGGCAGGAAGACCAGGTAATTACGGATATTATTGCACGCAATAATATTCCCATTAACATCTTTACTATTGATACAGGCAGGCTGTTTCATGAAGCTTATGATACGTTGGATGCTACGATGACGAAATATAAAGTCAACATTGATGTTTACTTTCCACAGGCACAGGCGGTACAGCAAATGGTGAGAGAACACGGTGTTAACCTGTTTTATAATTCAGTTGAAAAACGTCAATCGTGTTGTAATATAAGAAAGGTAGAACCTTTAAACAGGGCATTGCAAAATACCTCGGTATGGATAACGGGTTTACGGGCTTCGCAAACAGACCATCGTAAAAATATTCCTGTTGTGGAATGGCTCGAAGGCAAACAACTTTATAAGATCAATCCTTTACTGCATTACTCTTTTGATGAGGTATTAGCTCACATTAACGAATATTCTGTTCCTTACAATCCCTTGCACAATAAAGGTTTCGTAAGTATAGGATGTGCACCATGTACAAGGCCGATTGAAGCAAATGAAGATCCAAGAGCCGGAAGATGGTGGTGGGAAACATCACACAAAGAGTGTGGTTTGCATATTGTAAAATGATAAATATGAGCAACCAGCAAGACGGAGCAATCTCACTTTAGCTAGAAAGTATCCTAAGAATGGTGTATTTATTCTTATAAATGAATTTACTTAAAAGACTGTTGTCGTTGGATTTATTGAAAGGCACTGATCAACAAACAAGTGTAAACCTTACAGGATTCATAAAAAAGATTTTTACTGTTTGCCAGATTGCGATATGTGGTTATCTTTAAAACTGATATGAAAGCGATTGCCCCACTATATTGTATTATCTGTTGTTGCAACATGCGCATAAGTTTTTGTGGAGGGTAACACTACTTAATTCTAAAAGATGTTGAAGCTCCACCAAGTGGAGCTTTTGTTATTTAAAACGATTTATGACAACAATTGAAAAAACTGGTGTAGATAGATTGCTGATGCAAAAAGTTACAGCATTAGAACAACAGGTTGGAAACACACCTCTCTATCAAATTAATAAATTGTATAGCAAGCCCAATGTTTCAATTTTTGCAAAACAGGAATGGAAACAAATTGGCGGTAGTGTAAAGGCCAGGGCTGCTTATAATATAATACGTGTGGCAATTGAAAATGGACAGTTATTTGCAAACAATATATTGCTTGATGCCACGAGTGGAAACACAGGCATAGCCTATGCTTCCATAGCAAAAGAGTTAGGAGTAAAGGTTGCGCTTTGCGTACCCGAGAATGCAAGCGCTGAAAGAAAACAAATTCTGCAATCTCTTGGTGCAAAAGTTATTTATACATCGAAGTTTGAAGGAACAGATGGCGCACAGGAAGTAGCACGGTCACTGGCGGAACAACATCCTGAAAAATATTTTTATGCAGACCAGTATAAGAACAATAACAACTGGAAGGCGCACTATTATACCACAGCATTAGAAATTTATAATGATCAACCAGGCCTTACGCATTTTGTGGCTGGCCTTGGTACCACTGGTACTTTTACCGGCACTGGAAGAAGATTAAAAGAGCTTAATCCGCACGTTCAATTAATATCCCTTCAACCTGATTTGGCAATGCATGGTTTGGAAGGTTGGAAGCATATGGAAACGGCTGTAGTGCCTGCTATTTATGATGCATCGCTGGCAGATAAAAACCTGGAAGTAGGCACAGATGAGGCGTATAAAATTGTAAAACAAGCTTACGAAAAAGAAGGACTGCTGCTAAGCCCCTCTTCTGCTGCAAATCTTGCCGGTGCTATAAAAGTAGCTGACACATTAGATAGAGGAATTATTGTAACCATCCTGCCTGATAACGCAGATAAGTATAGTGAAATCATCAAACAAATAATTTAAGAATGGTCCAATTTGAAACAGCAACAAAAGAAACAATGATCTCAGATGGCATAGCAACTTTTCCCAATGAATGCTGTGGTTTTTTGTTTGGCAGAGAGGAAAATGATGTTCGTAGTATTACATCTATAACAGTAGTAAACAATTCAAAGGAAGGGGACAAGCGACGTCGCTTCGAAATTTCTCCAATTGATTATATGCAGGCAGAAAGATTTGCAGATGATAAAAAACTGCTTCTGCTGGGTGTATATCATTCACAT
>JALZIY010000192.1 GCA_030860085.1 Bacteroidota bacterium
GTCCAGCATTGATTGAATCTTTTAGAGTTCCCCAAACCAAATCATATATTTCCCAATTACCTCCCAAAAGTTTAGAACTATCTGCTCTAGTGATGTGCCCTTCTAAACCTCCATCTACACCTAAACCATTAGCATTAATAATTAAATTGAAATTAAATTTTTTACTATTTAAGGCTTGTAAAGCCCCAGAGTTGGATTCAGTTAAAAATGTTTTGTAAATATTTTCATCAATCATTTGAGATAAAACCCTTTCGATTTCTTGATTTTTATCCATAATGGTTCCAATTCCTTTTCTGTTACTTACACCTAAATATACTGGATGTTTGAATGTATAAGTTTGAAACACGTTTTTTAACATGTCTCTCCACTGCCGCTCACTTGCACCTCTTCCTGCTGCAGTTGGTTGAATTAACGGATCTTCTATTGTTGGTACAGTATCTTTTAATGCTGCAATATTCATAGAATCTGCTTCTTGTTCATCAATTTCCACTAAATCGTAATCAGCGTTTTTTTGTTCAGGTATATCGGTATTTTCAGATTGATTACAAGAGTTAAACAATACGATAAAAGTTAAAAAAAATAAGTACTTCATGTTTTTAGTTGTGGTTTGATAAAATTATTTGATTTATTGTTAGAAGGGAGCAGATTAAAGAATGAGTTGGACTCTCAAATAGAGAACTAATGTAACTGTTTTATTATTCAAAACAATTCCTTTTTTTAATTTCAAAACAAATTAAAGAGGGGCGGATTAACTGACCAAACCAATAATCTTTATTTTTTCGTCTGATTCTCCCTATTTTTTAATAATAATATTTTTTCTAATGATGTCCGTCATCTGCTAACATGCCGTAATTTTCCTTTTGAAAAAAATTAAATTTTATATGCGAATACTTTTCCTCTCTATTGGGATACTTGCCATTTCTTTATTTGCTTCTGCACAGCAAATGCCAACAGAAAAAGCTAATTATCAACTGGCCTCCCGCTTCTCTCCAAAAAAACTGGACAAGATGGTTTTTAGTACCAGCGTTGATCCGCACTGGCTAAAATTATCAGATCGTTTTTGGTATATGTATGAAACTTCTGAAGGAAAAAAATGGTTTATTGTTGATCCGGAAAAAGGAGAGAAAAAATTATTGTTTGACAATGCAAAACTGGCAGCGCAATTGACTAGGATTGTAAAAGACCCCATGGATGCGCAGCATTTGAATATAGATAGCATGCGTTTTGTAAAAGATGAAAACTGGATCCAGTTTGAAGTATTAAGTACGCAGGAAATAGACGTGAAAGATACAGCAGCAAAGAAAGACACTGCAGCCAGGAAAGGAACGCCACCAAAAAAAGAAAGAAAGAAATTTTTCTTTGAATATAATTTAAACAATGGCCAATTAGTAGAACTTACGGATTTTAAGAAGCCCAAGCGCAAGCCTACATGGGCCTCTATATCTCCCGACGGGCAAACTATTCTTTTTGCAAAAAATTATAACCTCCATTGGATGGACAAGACTAATTATGAAAAAGCCCTGCAAAAAGAAGATGACAGCACGATTGTAGAAAATAAATTAACTACAGATGGCATTGAGTATTTTGAATATGGCAGTTCGCAGAACGAAAACAATGTCGATAAAGAAAAAAATAAGAATAAACGCAAACCGGTTTTTGCTTATTGGTCCCCGGATTCTAAACATTTTGCATTGAACCGTACCGATCAAAGAGCGGTGAAAGATCTATGGGTGATCAATAGCATAGCAGAACCCCGGCCCACATTGGAAACCTATAAATACCACATGCCCGGTGAAAAAGAATCACCTGTCAATTATGTTTTGGTTTTTGATATGACCACCAAAACAAAGAAGGAATTGAATGTAAAACAATTCAAAGACCAGGCAATTGCATTGTGGGCGAAGCCTAATATGGCTAATACCCGAGACGATGACTGGAGGCCTTTAGTCTGGTTAGGCACAAAGGATAAATTTTATTTTAACCGTACCAGTCGCGATTTGAAGCAGATTGATATATGCCAGGTCGATATAAATACAGGTGATGTAAAAAAATTGATTGATGAAAGAATGAATACTTATGTGGAGTTGAGAAGATTAGGAGTAGTGAATGGCGGCACTGAGCTGATTCATTGGAGCGAGAGAGATGGATGGGCTCATTTTTATTTATATGACGCGAATGGAAAACTAAAAAATCAAATCACAACAGGTTCATTTCACAGCGAAGACATTGTTGCGATTGATGAGAAGAAAAGGGTTTTGTATTTTTCAGCTAATGGACGGGAACCGAATGAAGATCTTTATTATGAACATCTTTACCGTGTGAACTTTGATGGGTCAGGGATGAGATTATTGAATGCGGGCGAGTCCGAACACAGTATGAACATAAATGACAATCAACGGTATTTTGTAGATAATTATTCACGTGTAAATACAGTTCCTAAATCCGTTTTGTATTCTACGGAAGGCCGAAAGATCATGGATTTAGAAACGGCTGATCTCTCTTCATTATTTTCCACAGGTTACAAATTTCCACAGGTATTTAAAGTAAAAGCAGATGATGGCATTACTGATCTGTATGGTGTGATGTATAAGCCTTTCAATTTTGATTCCACTAAAAAATATCCCATCATTCAGTATGTTTATCCGGGGCCGCAAACTGAAGCAGTAAATAAATCTTTTGCAAAAGGCTTTGATCGCATTGACCGCCTTGCCCAGTTAGGGTTTATTGTTGTTACTGTAGGTAATCGTGGCGGGCATCCTGGACGTTCAAAATGGTATCATAATTATGGTTATGGCAACCTGCGGGATTATGGGCTGGCAGATAAAAAAGCTGCTGTTGAACAACTATCAGATCGTTTTTCATTTATTAACATAGATAAGGTTGGCATTCATGGCCATTCCGGTGGTGGCTTTATGAGTACTGCTGCGGTTTTAGTGTATCCCGATTTTTTTAAAGTGGCTGTATCCAGCGCCGGAAATCATGATAATGCTATTTATAATCGTTGGTGGAGCGAAAAGCACCACGGGATAAAAGAACAGGTGGAAGAGAAAGGTGATACTTCATTTCTATATAATATTGATAAAAATCCTGACCTCGCAAAAAATCTGAAAGGGCATTTAATGTTGTTTCATGGAGATATTGATAATAACGTGCATCCTGCAAATACTATTCGTTTGGCAAATGCATTGATCAAAGCCAACAAGCGTTTTGATATGGTGCTCCTGCCCGGACAAAGACATGGCTTTGGCGATATGACAGAATATTTTTTCTGGCGCATGGCAGACTACTTCAGTAATCATTTGCTTGGTGATTTTTCTTCTTCCTCCGTAGTTGATATTGAACAAATGAACCGGGAGATAGAGCAGGGAGGAACCAAACGCAGGCAATAATAAATCTTGAAGTCTGTTATCCCCATACTTCTTACCTCAGTACAGGCTGTGGAGGATCTCTAAGACTTAACGCAGATAATAATGTATTTGAACGCAGATCTTTAAGATTAGCGCTGATCATAACAATCTGGATGATTTGGCGTTGCTTTCATAAACGGTTGCAACCATTTGTCTAAATACTCAAGAAATTTTAATGGTGTTTGCATACAATAATTTTTAATCTTCGTAGTTATTGTACCAATATGAAAGCCGCCATGTTATTTTCA